>NZ_FNQE01000002.1 GCF_900107485.1 Proteiniborus ethanoligenes | reverse complement strand
AACTTCCTCTAATGTAACTCGTTCGACTTGCATGTGTTAAGCACGCCGCCAGCGTTCATCCTGAGCCAGGATCAAACTCTCAAATTAAAGTTTTCCTACTCATTAAAATTGTTTGGTTTTTGTGTCTTTCGACTGTAAACCTTTTTACTGGCTTCTCACTGTTCAATTTTCAAAGACCAACTTTATTATCTCCCCGAAGGGCTTTAGTTCTTTGTGTCCCTTAGGACCAACTTTATTGTCTCCCCGAAGGGCTTTCTTCTCGCCATCTCTCAAGAGGCGACTTTCTTATGTTAACATTTTTATTCTTTCGTGTCAACATGTTTTTGAAAAGTTTTTTGAAAATCTTTTTTAATGCTTTTTGTCGCTTGGTGACGACTTTCTTAATATATCATATTTTTCATAAGATGTCAACTAGGTTTTAATATTTGTTTTTTATTTTTATTTGTTTTTAGGGTAATTATTACTATAGCACCTGTGTGGTTCTGTGTCAATATGAAATATATTATTAACAAAGGGCAACAAAAAAGCACATATTAAGTGTTTTTACATAATATGTGCCTTATTTTTATCAAACTCGTTGTAACGAAAGAATATTTATCTGATTATTTGTTTTCTAGTGGCTTCATTGTAGGGAAGAATATTATATCTCTTATGGATGCAGAGTTAGTAAGAAGCATAATCAATCTGTCTACGCCTATACCTAGGCCTCCTGTAGGTGGAAGTCCTACTTCTAATGCATTGATAAAGTCTTCATCCATAGGATGCGCCTCTTCATCACCTAGCTCTCTTTGTCTAAGTTGTTCTTCAAATCTTTCTTTTTGATCTATAGGATCGTTAAGCTCTGAAAAAGCATTAGCTATCTCCCATGTGTTTGCAAAAGCTTCAAATCTATTTGTTATATGAGGATTGTCAGGATTTCTTTTAGCTAATGGAGAAACCTCTACCGGATGATGAAGCACAAAGGTAGGTTGAATTAAGTCTTTCTCACAAAGTTCTTCAAATGCTAAATTCACAATGTGTCCTTTAGTCATGTTTTTATCAATTTCTAAGTTTAATCTCTCTTTTGCAACCTTTCTAGCTTCTTCATCACTTTCAAAGGCATAAAAGTCAATGCCTGTTTTTTCTTCAACTAAGTCATGCATAGATACTCTCCTCCAAGGCGGTTTAAAATCAATTTCTACACCTTGGAAATTAACTTTTGTAGTTCCATTTACTTCTTCTGCACAATAAGCAACTATGTTTTCTGTTAATTCCATCATATATTCATAGTCCTCATATGCTGCATAAAGCTCAATGCTTGTATATTCCGGATTATGCTTAATTGATATTCCTTCATTTCTAAACATTTTTCCCATTTCATAAACCTTATCAAAGCCACCTACTATAAGTCTTTTTAGATAAAGTTCATTGGCTATTCTAAGCTGCATATCTAAATCTAGAGTATTGTGATGAGTTAGGAAGGGCTTAGCCGCAGCTCCTCCAGCAACGGTCGTAAGGATAGGTGTTTCTACTTCTATATACCCTCTATCATCTAGAAACCTTCTTATTCCTTTAATTATCTTATTTCTCTTTAAGAAAGTTTCTTTAACTTCAGGATTCATTATTAAGTCTACATATCTTTGTCTATATCTCAAATCTTGATCCTTTAATCCATGAAACTTTTCTGGTAGAATTTGAAGTGATTTGGTTAGTAAAAGGATTTCTGTTGCTTTCACAGAAATCTCTCCCATCTTAGTTTTAAACACTTCTCCTTTTACACCTATTATATCACCAATATCATATGTGCTAAACAATTCGTAGTCTTCTTCCCCTACAATATCTACCTTAGCAAAAATCTGTATCCTGCCTTCACCATCCTGTATGTCTGCAAAGCTGGCTTTACCATGGCCTCTCTTTGTCATGATTCTACCAGCTATAGATACTTCTTTACCTTCTAATTCTTCAAAATTTGCCTTGATCTCCGCACTATGATTTGTAATATGATATTTTTCAACTAAAAATGGATCTCTACCGATTGATCTTAAGTTTTCTAGTTTTTCTCTCCTAATGAGTAATAATTCATTAAGGTTATTTTCCCCATTATTCATTTGATACGCCTCCGATACTTTATCTATTAATAGAAATTATTTCGTATTGAATAACTCCATCAGGAACATGTACCTCTACTATCTCACCAGCTTTTCTACCGATTAAAGCCCTTCCTACTGGAGATTCATTAGAAATCCTTTCTTCATATGGATCTGCTTCTGCAGAACCAACTATTGTATATTCAATTTTTTCATTATATTCAATATCTTTAACCATTACTTTAGAGCCAATACTAACTACTTCTGCTGAAATTTCCTCATTATCTATTATTCTAGCATTTCTTAAAGTCCTTTCAAGCTTGGCAATACGTTCTTCTAAACGAGCCTGTTCATTTTTAGCTTCATCATATTCTGAATTCTCGCTAATATCCCCAAAGGCTAATGCCTGTTTTATTCTGTCAGCGATTTCTTTTCTTCTTACTGTTTTTAACTCCTCGTATTCTTCTTCTATTTTTGCTAGCCCCTCTGCAGTTAAAAAAATCTCTCTTTCAGTCATTTCCCTCTCTCCTTTACAAAAAATTATAACATAGATTATTTCAATGTTTTGCAAAATAAATTTATAGTCAACTTCTAAAATGTCTGTTTTTATAGCAAGTCAAACAATAAGCACCGTAAGTATCTTACAGTGCTGACCTCTCATTTATGATGACTATTATAATTTAGTAGTCATTCATTGTCAAGAGTATATAAGTAGTTATTGTGATTTTGCTTCAAATACTGTTCTGTTTTGTCTACGCCCAAAATAAATATCTACAGCTTCTTTCATTTTATATGTTTTACCGTTAACTTTAATTGCTACTGGCCTATAATTATGATGGCTATGAATCCCTTCATATATATATGAAGGAACTTCTTTTTTAAATATGGACACTTCCTGCTCTATTTTAAATGTTCTCATATTTCTATATAGAAAATCTGATATTATAAATATATCTATTCTCTTTTTTTCTATTAAGGATTCAAGTTTTCTTCCTATGCTTGCATCTATTACTACAGCTCTTCTCTTAATCTTATAAATATCTAGTGCCACATCAAAAGTTAAATTAATTACTATATCAAATTTGTGTATTGATTTGTTTATTTCAACTATTGAGCTAAGAGATAATCCTGTACTATTTAAAACATCCTTTCCTAAGTTTTCACTGAACATTTTGTCTTTACTCATAATGGTTAAATATTTGGTTTTTCTTGCCATGTCAAGAACTAGCTTTTCAGTTAGCACTGTATCATCGCTGATTATCAGTATCTCCTTTTCATTTAGTTTTTGATTTCTTAAATCTGATATTTTTTCTAAGACATAGAGAGTAGAGGCTATAATCTGTTCTCTACCATCCAAAATTTTCAGTCCTAACTTGCTCTCTATTTCCTCAATATCATTTTGACTTAGTGTGTATACATTTTCTATGATTATACTTGTCATATCTTCTTTTTTAATTAAATTTACAGCATATATAAGCTGTGATATATATTCTGCTTTTTTTAGATTTTTATACGTTAAAAAAATTCCAGCTACATATCCTTGTACACTGTCATCTCCATCTCTCATTAGACTATACAAAATTCTTGGCTTTATCCTCTTGCTAAACAATAAAAGCATTTTGTCAGGTATGTACTTTAATATTCCTCTTTTCATGAAAGTATTAAAATCCTGGGGATCTAATATATATATAAATTTACCCTGACACACACCTTTCCCCTTTCAATATTTATTGTTAAGCTTTGATCTCTTTCCTTCATTAAGGTATTCTATCCTTGGACTAAAATTCAACTTGTCTAGTATTAAATCAAAATCTCTCGAGCTCATATTTTCTGGTGTTTTCTCACATAGTGCTACTATCATAGCTTCCATTACATTAGTTCCAAAGGACCTCCCATTGAAGGTAGGTGTAGTAGTTACTAGCAATTTGACTCCTCTTTGTTCTAGATCTTCTACATCCTTTGCCGTTATTGTGTTAGTGATTATTATCTTGCCTTCCATATTGATGGGCATATTCTTTTTTATGTAAAGGTAATCTCCTGCTATAATATCTGCTTCTTGAAAAAATATGTTGTATTTGCTATTTGATACAGTGTCTTGAGCCTTTCCAGTAGGATAAAGCATTTCAAAGGGTAGTCTTAATATTAATGGTGCTAATAGCCTAGCTACATTGTATAAGGTATTATATGACCTTATTCTCAAAGGTATTCCAAGGGCAAATATTACATCACCATAAATAACATTACTTTCTGACTCTTCAAATGCGGCTGCCATGCCATATCTATCTAAGGCAGATGTAATTAAAACTTTTTTCCCTTCTAAACTTACTATCCCTTCCTTATCCACCTGCTTTATTATGCGCCTTTCTAATGTGTCCTTTAAAAAAGTTCCATCTAGAATAGGTGTTTTAACTGCAGCTTGTTTTAAGGGAATAGAGTCCTTTATAGTATATCTTTTGTCTTTGCACTTTAAGTACATATCTATTCCACCTAGCCCAAAAGCATCTACTTTCCCATCTAAATTCTTTATTAATTCTATTGCCTTGCCTTTATCCCCATCTGTTCCTATTCTTTCTATTAGTATTTCTTGCCCCAATATATTAGTCTGTACCCTGTGGTTTCTTTTAGATGAACCTATGCTTATGCTTACAACTTTCTTCATAGAAATATCCTCCAAATAAAAGATTTCTTTAGAATTACAGCTATATGTTAATTAACCTATCTAAAATGAGATAATTAACCTTTACTTACTAATATTTTATAGCTTTGAAGCGCATTTTCCATTTGTTCCTTATCAGTTATTTTATTTACTTTATTTCTCATCTCTGCTGAATCTCTTATTCCTTTAATGTACCAGGCTATATGCTTCCTCATTTCTTTAACTCCAACCCTCTCTCCTTTGAAATCACACAGCCTTTTAAAATGTTCTATACACATGTCTATTCTTTCCGGCTCTGATGGTTGTGGCAATAGAGCTCCTCCATCGATCAACGCAACAGTCCTTTTAAATATCCAAGGATTACCCCTGCATCCTCTTCCTATCATTATTCCATCACAGCCAGTTTCCTTTATTATTTTTAAGCCATCTTCTGGGGAGCATATATCACCATTACCAATAACAGGTATAGAAAGATTTTCTTTTACTTTTTTGATAACCTGCCAATCAGCTTCTCCTGAATAAAACTGTTCTCTAGTTCTTCCATGAACAGCAACAGCACTTGCACCATTTGCTTCTATTATTTTTGCAATTTCTACTGCATTGATATTTAATGCATCCCAGCCTGATCTTATCTTTACTGTAACAGGTTTGGCAGATACACTTACAACGGCTTTTACAATCTGTCCCACCAGTCTTGGATTCTTCATAAGAGCACTTCCGTCCCCATTTTTTACTATTTTGGGAGTTGGGCACCCCATATTTATGTCTATAATATCTATGTCTTCTCTTTTATTTATGTAGTCATATGTTACCTTTTTCATAATCTCTGAATCTGAGCCGAATATTTGCAGTGCTACAGGTCTTTCCTCTTGATCTATCATCATTAGTTCTTCTGTTTTTTCATCATTGTAATAAAGTCCTTTTGTACTTACCATTTCGCTATATACTAGTCCAGCACCCATTTCCTTGCATATTATCCTAAAAATCATATCTGTAACACCAGCCATAGGGGCTAAAAATACTCTGTTCTTTATTTCTACATTTCCTATTTTCATTTGTTCACTCTCCTTACCCTTGGATTTAAATAAAATACTAAGTAGAGATTCACATAACTTAACTATGAAATTATTCAAGTTCAAAATTGTAAACATGCATTTTATTGTTCCTTATTTCTTTATTATATCCATATTAATACATTTATCAAATAAAAAACAAGTAGCTCTTAGCTACTTGTTTCTCTCATATATAATCCTCAATCCATCTAGTGTAAGTAATTTGTCGATTTTAGTTATAGTTTCTGATTCACTAGCTATTAAGGTCGATAGTCCTCCTGTTGCTATTACTTCCTTTACTTCTCCTTCTATTTCAAGTTTCATTCTTTTCACTATATAATCTACTAATCCTACATATCCATATATTATACCAGACTGTAGGCTGTTTACTGTGTTTTTGTTGATAACCTTTTCTGGTTTAATCAATTCTACCTTAGGAAGTTTTGCTGTTCTTTGGAATAATGCATCACTAGATATTATTATGCCTGGTGATATGATGCCCCCCTCATACTCTCCTGCTTTAGATATGGCACAGAAGGTGGTAGCAGTTCCAAAATCTACAATAATTATTGGTCCACCATACTTTTCGTATGCAGCAACTGCATTTACTATTCTATCTGCTCCTACTTCCTTAGGATTATCGTATTTTATATTTATACCTGTCTTAATCCCTGGCCCTACTATTAGTGCTTCCTTGTTTAAATATTTTATACTCATAGCATGCAGTGAATGCATCAGGTTAGGAACAACAGATGAAATAATTACACCTTCAATATCATCTATGTTTATTCCATTGTATTTAAATAACTGATCTAAAATAATTCCATATTCATCGGATGTTTTATTTTTATCAGTTGATATTCTCCAATCTTTAAGTAGTGTTTTCCCTTGGAAAACGCCTAGTACAGTATTGGTGTTCCCTACGTCGCAAACTAAAATCATTGCCCCACCTTCTTTTCATAAATTCATTTATGTTATTTTGATTGTTTTTTCATACTCAATATTACACTAGTGACTATTATAACAGCTATAATCGCTTCTGGTATGCCATTAGCTACACCTACTCCTAGTATTACTTTGCCTGCTAATTCTGGGTCTCCACCCATCATTTCCACAAACCATCTCCCATAAAACAGGTAAATCATTCCCAAAACTCCTACAGTATTGGTAAGGGTCCCTGCTATAGTAGAAATCACTATGTCTAATGCATTATGGTTTAGCTTTTTATAGGACATCCATCCTATGACTAAGGTAAATATAACTAAAGCTCCACTAAAAGCTAAAGAACCTAAACTAATACTTCTTGCTGAGTAGCTGCTTATATTTTTCACAAAAGCAATGGACAAGTAGGCTAATACACCAGTCCAAATAGTTCCTAGAACAATAATAGAGGTTTTTTTATTCATTCTTTTTACAGCTACATATGTGTAGTAAGAAACTAATCCTATTAGCACTCTTGGCAGTATAGATACTAATGGATTATAGAATACTGGAGATATGACTGTAGGTGTTGTAATAGCTCTAATCAAACTAAAAACACCAAATATAAGCCCTACAAGCATACCAACTATTGGCCCTTCTACTATAGCTCCTATAATTACAGGTATATGCATGATAGTTGCATTAGTTGGACCTACTGGAATAAAACCTATTGGAGTCATTCCAAGCACTGCTGAAATGGCACCAAGCACTCCTACAATAGTCATCTTTCTAATATTAAAAGATGATTTGATACAAATATTTGACATGTAAATCGCCTCCCGCTCTAGCTCCTTTATAGGATACCAGTCGTATTATTTAGTAACATTTTTTCAAAAAAGTCTAATTCCTCGTGGATATTAGCTATTTTTCAATTTTATTTTAGCAACTTTCGCAAGTATATGCAAGAATATTTCTATATTTTTATATTTATAATTTTTTTAGGCTTCATAATTACTTAGAAGGGCAAGTTTATACATAGCCATATAATCCTCTTACTGATACTTCCCCAGAAATAATTTTAGAAATGTCTCCGTTTTTATCTTGAATAATTAGCTCTCCTTCTTTACTAATATCTATGGCTTTAGCTTCTTCCTCTTTACCCTTTAATATCAATCTTACATCTTTCCCGATAAGAGCAGAATTTTCTACACATATTTTTATGCTTTTATCAATGCTATTATTGTGGATTAGCTCTTCATATAATTCCTCAAAATTATTTAATATTCGTCCAATCAATTCTTTTCTTTCTACTTCTTTATTGAGTTCAATTTTCAATGAAGTAGCCAAGCCTCTGATTTCTTCTGGGAAGTCTTCATCAGACATATTGGCATTTATACCAATCCCTACTACTAAATAGTTTAATCTGTTTAATTCTCCACTCATCTCTGTCAATACACCACAAACCTTTTTACCATTTAAAACTATATCATTAGGCCATTTAATTTGTGTCTTTACACCTACCTCATTTATTCCTTTCCATACGGCAGCAGCAGCTACTTGAGTCACCTTAGCAGCATCTGTAGGCTCTATTTCTGGTGTTAGAATTATTGACATCCATATTCCTTTTTTCTTAGGAGATGACCAGCTTCGTCCTAGCCTACCTCTTCCATTTGTTTGTTCTTCTGCTATTACTACAGTTCCTTCCTTTTGTTCATTAGCTGCAAGCTCTTTTGCCTTTAGATTAGTTGAGTCTAGTGTATCAAAATAAAAAATTTCTCTTCCTATATGCTTTGTTTCTAAATATTTGCGGATTTCTTCATAGTTAAGGATATCAGGTGTGGATAAAAGCATATACCCCTTCCTAGATACAGATTCTATTTCATAGCCTTCTTCTTTTAATGCGTTGATATATTTCCAAATAGCTGTTCTGCTTACATTTAATTGCTGGCTTATTTCTTGACCTGAGATAAATTCATTCTTACTATCTTTTAGTAGCTTCAATATTTTTTCTTTCAATCTAATCCCCCTTTTCATGGTTTGACGGAGCAATAGGGGCAACCTTCCCTATATATATATTAAAACAATTAGCAGATAAAATCACTAATTATTCAAAAAATATTTAAGGGTACCGAAACGGCACCCTTAGCTTTTATCATATTCTATTTAAACTTTGTTATAGCTTAACCTCCAAAGAACATCAAAAGTGCTCCTGCTGCTACTGCTGAGCCTATAACTCCTGCAACGTTTGGTCCCATTGCATGCATTAGTAGGAAGTTTGATGGATTTTCTTCTTGTCCTACTTTTTGAGCTACTCTTGCTGCCATTGGTACTGCTGATACTCCTGCTGCTCCTATTAGTGGATTAACTTTTCCTCCAGATAGCTTGTACATGATCTTACCAAATATTACTCCTGCTGCTGTGCCTATGGAGAATGCTATAAGTCCTAAACCAATTATTTTTAATGTATCTAATCTTAGGAATTGCTCTGCTGATGCTGTTGCTCCTACTGTTACTCCTAGGAATATTACTACTATATTTGTTAGTTCATTTTGTGCTGTCTTTGAAAGTCTCTCTACTACGCCTGATTCTCTTATTAGGTTACCAAGCATTAGGAAGCCTACTAGGGGGGCTGCTGATGGTAGTAGTAGTGTACAAAGTATTGTTACTACTATTGGCATAAGTATCTTTTCTGTCTTTGTAACTACTCTTAACTGCTCCATCTTAACTTGCCTCTCTTTTTTTGTTGTTAATGCTCTCATTATTGGTGGTTGTATTATTGGTACTAATGCCATGTATGAATAAGCTGCTACTGCTATTGGACCTAATAAATGGTCTGCTAATTTACTTGTTAGGAATAGTGCTGTTGGTCCGTCTGCTCCACCTATAATTCCTATGGAGGCTGCTTCTGGTCCTGTAAATCCTAGTACTGTTGCACCGATAAATGTGAAGAATATTCCAAATTGTGCTGCTGCTCCTAATAGCAAGCTTCTTGGGTTTGCTATTAGTGGACCAAAGTCTGTCATTGCTCCTACGCCTAAGAATATTAATGGTGGATATATACCAAGCTTAACTCCTTGGTATAGATAGTATAGTAATCCGCCTAATTGTTTTGTTTGAGAAACTAATTCTCCTGTATTTGGGTCTCTTATTATTTCTACTACTGGCTCTGACATTAACCCTCCTAATGGCAGGTTTGCTAATAGCATTCCAAATGCTATTGGCAGTAATAGTAAGGGCTCAAAGCCTTTTTTTATTGCTAGATATAGTAATATAAGTGAAACTACTATCATTATCATGTGACCTGGTGTCAGGGCAACGAAGCCTGTGCTTGCCCAGAAACCTTTCAATAATTCTAAAAACATTTAGCTAACCTCTCTTTCGGACTAGTATTTTAATGCTATTCTAGTGTGACTAGGGCATCACCTAAGTTTACTGATGCACCTTTTGAAGTATTTACTGAAGCTACTTTTCCATCTCTTGGTGCCATTATTTCGTTTTCCATTTTCATTGCTTCTAATATTACTAATACCTGTCCTTTTTTAACTGCATCTCCTTGATTTACTTTTATATCTAGGATTGTTCCTGGCATTGGTGCTTCTACTACTTCTGCTCCTTGTGGCACTTGTACTGCTGGTTTTGCTTCTGCTTTTGGTGCTGGTGCTGCTTTTGGTGCTGATTGTACTGGTGCCGCTACTGGTGCTGATACTGGTGCTGGACTTGACACGGCTTGTGAGGAGCCACCTACTTCTTCTATTTCCACTTCGTAACTTTTACCGTTTACGTTTACTATATATTTTTTCATTGTTTTGCCTCCTTAATATATATGGTTATAGTTTTCTATTTGTTTGTCATTTGTTGTCTTGATACTAGACCCCATAAAGGTGTTGTTTGTGGTATTCTTGTTATGTTTCTAACTACTATATTGCTAGTTGAAGTTTGAAGAGTTGCTGCTATACTTGCTGTTATTACTGCTATTAGCTCTAAATCTTCTTCTTCTGCTACAAGGTTAGCTGATGGACCATCTGCTTCTCTAGTAACTCCTATTGAGCTTACTTGATTATTATTTTTTTTTTCCTGTCCTGCTGCTAGTAGTTTAAATCCGCTTAGTATATAGGATATTGCTATTAAGGCTACGAATACTAGTAGCATACTAAAGCCAGTTATGACTAATGCATCGTTTATGCTTATAATTTCTGAAAAAGTCATTTATTTCACCTCTTTATAAAGGCATATTGCCATGTTTTTTTGATGGTAGGCTTTGACGTTTGCTTGCTAACATGTCAAATGAGCTTATTATTCTTTGTCTTGTTGCTGATGGTTCTATTACGTCATCTACATAGCCTCTTGCTGCTGCTGTGTATGGGTTTGATACTGTGTCTCTGTATTCTTTTATTTTTTCTCCTCTCATGGCTGCTGGGTCTTTTGCTCCTTCTATTTCTTTTTTGAAGATTATGTTTGCTGCTCCTTCTGGGCCCATTACTGCTATTTCTGCTGTTGGCCATGCTAGGACTAAGTCTGCGTTTAGGTGTCTACTACACATTGCTATATATGCTCCACCATAGGCTTTTCTTGTGATTACTGTTACTTTTGGTACTGTTGCTTCACTGTAAGCATATAGCATTTTTGCTCCGTGTCTAATTATTCCGCCGTACTCTTGGTCTGTTCCTGGTAAAAAGCCTGGTACGTCTACTAGTGTTAGTAGTGGTATGTTAAATGCATCGCAGGTTCTTATGAATCTTGCTGCTTTATCTGATGCATTGATGTCTAAACAGCCTGCTAATACTTTTGGTTGGCTTGCTATTACTCCTACGGATTTCCCATTTAGTCTTATGAAGCCTGTTAGTATGTTTTGTGCAAAATATGGTTGTACTTCAAAGAAGTCTCCATTGTCTGCTAATGAGCCTATTATTTCTTTCATATCATATGGTTTGTTTGGGTTGTCTGGTATTATTTCGTTTAATTTTTCTTCTAATCTGTTTAGATTATCTCCTGTATCAAATACTGGTGCATCTTCTAGGTTGTTTGATGGTAGGTAACTTAGTAGTATTTTTATTCTTTCTATTGTTTCTTGCTCTGTTGGGCTTATAAAGTGCGCTACTCCACTTATTCTATTGTGGGTCATTGCACCGCCTAGTTCTTCTTGGGTTACGTTTTCTCCTGTTACTGTTTTTATTACTTCTGGACCTGTGATAAACATCATACTTGTTTGGTCTGTCATAAATATAAAGTCTGTTAGTGCTGGTGAGTATACTGCTCCTCCTGCGCACGGTCCCATAATTACTGATATTTGTGGGATTACTCCTGATGCTATGGTGTTTCTGTAGAATATGTTCCCATATCCTGCTAGTGCATCTACTCCCTCTTGGATTCTTGCTCCACCTGAGTCATTAAATCCTACTAATGGTGCTCCCATTTTTAAGGCCATATCTTGAGCTTTTGTTATTTTTGCTGCATGCATTTCACCTAGAGAACCACCTATTACAGTAAAATCTTGTGCATATGAAAATACTAATCTGCCATTTACTGTTCCATAGCCTGATACTACACCTTCTCCTGGTGCTTTTGTTTTTTCCATGCCAAAGTTTGTAGACCTATGTTCTACAAAAGCATCTATTTCAACGAAGCTTCCTTCATCGAATAGTAGGTTTAATCTCTCTCTTGCTGTTAGTTTGCCTTTTTCGTGTTGTTTTTTGATTCTGTCTTCTCCACCACCTTTAGCTATTTTTTCTTTAGCTAAACGTAGCTGTTCTAACTTGCTGTTTGACATTAAAGCCCCTCCTTATGTCGATTGAATTAACAATCGTATTTTAATTATATGTTAAAAATATATATTGTCATCTAATCTCTTTGGCAAAGCTCTATTAGTACTCCATTTGTACTTTTAGGATGCAGAAATGCTATTTTGGCTCCTCCTGCTCCGTATCTCGGAACTTCGTCTATCATCCTTATGCCTTTTTGTTTCATTTCTTCTATTTCTTTTTCTATGTCATCTACTCTGTAGGCTATGTGCTGTATTCCTTCTCCTTTTTTTTCAATAAACCTTGCAATAGGTCCATCTTTATCTGTTGATTCTAGCAATTCTATTTCTGTATCTCCTACAGGAAGAAATGCTACCTTTACTTTTTGTTCCTCTACTATCTCTGTTCCTTGAAGATTCATGCCTAAAACTCCTTCATAAAACTTTAGGGCTTCTTCAAGATTGCTAACGGCTATACCTATATGGTCAATCTTCTTTACCAAATATCTCACTCCTTTTATTGAAATATTAGTTTAAACTGAAGAATGTTATCTTTAAATCTAGCTGTTATATATAATTGGATTAAAGTAAATTTAGTATCGATTCAGATGCAGTAAAAGGATCTGTTTTCCTCTCTGCCACTTCTTTTATTGTTTTTTCTAAAATATGTTCTTTTTGAGACTTTTGAAGAACCATTTTCATAATCTCTGCTTCCATTAGTTTTATTATTTCCATTTGAACATTATTTTCTCTTCTTGTTTTAAGTTCCCCAGAAGACTTCAAATATTCCATATGGTTTATTATTTCATCTAAAAGCGTATCTATTCCTTTGTTTAAGCTAGACACTACTGGTACGATAGGAGGTCTTCTACTTTTTTGCGGACTCATGTCTAGCATTGCTTTTAACTCGGCTTGTGTTCTAGCTGCTCCATCCAAATCACTTTTATTGATTGCAAATATATCTCCTATTTCCATTACTCCTGCTTTTATAGCCTGAATGTCATCTCCTAGTCCTGGAACCATAACCATAACAACTGTGTCTGCAGTCTTTACTATATCTATCTCTGACTGCCCTACACCTACAGTTTCTATAATTATATAATCTACTCCATAGACATCTAGTATTTTTAAAGCGTTTTGAGTAGCCTTAGATAATCCTCCTAGATGCCCTCTAGTTCCCATGCTTCTAATAAAAACTCCTGGATCCGTGGCTAAGTCTTGCATTCTTATTCTGTCACCCAGTATGGCTCCTCCTGTAAAAGGACTTGTAGGATCTATAGCTATAATTCCTACTGTTTTTCCTCTTTTTCTAAGCTCCTTTGCAAGCTTATCTGTCATTGTGCTCTTGCCACCGCCTGGTGGTCCTGTTATGCCTACTATATGAGCCTTTCCTGTATATCTATATATATCTTTTATTATGTTTTTTGCTTCTTCTTCATTGTTTTCTACCATGGAAATAAGACGAGCACAAGTTCTTTTGTCTCCATTTAGTAGCTTTTCAACATATTCCAATATTAACACCGCCTGAGTATACTATTTCCTGCCTACATTTTCATTTATATAATCGACTACTTGAGTTGTAGGCGTTCCTGGAGTAAATATTTCCTTGATTCCTGCTTCCTTTAGGCCTGTTATATCATCATCTGGTATTACTCCTCCACCTATGACCAGTATATCCTCTGCATTTTCTTGTTTAAGTAATTCTACCACCCTTGGAAACAAATGGTTATGTGCTCCTGATAATATGCTCATAGCTACTACATCTACGTCTTCTTGGATAGCTGCTGCTACTATTTGCTCTGGGGTTTGTCTAAGTCCTGTATATATAACTTCCATTCCTGCATCTCTTAATGCTCGTGCTATTACCTTTGCTCCTCTATCATGTCCATCAAGTCCTGGTTTTGCAACTAAAACTCTAATCGGTCTATTATTCACTTTTCTTTCCTCCTTCACCAATTCATTGGATTATTGCAGTTATATAATTACTGATTGTTGATATTCACCAAATACCTCTCTCATAACTCCGCAGATTTCTCCTAAGGTTGCATATGCTTTTACTGCTTCTAGTATATAAGGCATTACATTTTCTTCGCCGTCACAAGCAGTTCTTAAAGCCTCTAGCTTTTCCTTTACTACATCATTATTTCTTCTTGATTTTAAGCTTTCAATCTTTTGTTTTTGTAAATTTCCTACGGATGGGTCTACTTTAAGGAGTCCTTTTGGTGATGCTTCTTCTATCTGGAATTTATTCATACCTACTACTATTCTTTCGCCTGTTTCAACTTCTTTTTGATATTTATATGCTGCATCCATTATTTCTTGTTGAATATATCCCATGTCTATAGCTCTTGGTGCTCCACCAAGTTCATCAATCTTATTTATATATCCCATTGCCTTGTCTTCAATCTCTTTAGTCTTAGCTTCTATATAATATGAACCAGCTAGTGGATCTACCGTATCTGTTACTCCACTTTCATATGCTACTATTTGCTGTGTTCTAAGAGCTATTCTAACTGAATCCTCAGTAGGAAGAGCAAGAGCTTCATCTCTCGAATTGGTGTGTAGAGACTGTGTTCCACCCAGTACTGCAGCTAAAGTCTGTATTGCTACACGCACTATATTATTATCAGGCTGTTGTGCAGTCAATGTAGAGCCTCCTGTTTGTGTGTGGAATTTTAGCATCATTGACTTTGGATCTTTTGCTCCAAATCTTTCTTTCATTATTCTAGCCCATAATCTTCTCGCTGCTCTATACTTAGCTACTTCTTCTAGCAAATCATTGTGAGCATTAAAGAAGAATGATAGTCTAGGTGCAAATGCATCTATATCAAGTCCAGCTTTTAAAGCAGCTTCCACATAAGCTATTCCATCTGCTAATGTAAAGCCTACTTCCTGCGCAGCTGTGCATCCTGCTTCTCTAATATGATAGCCTGATATGCTTATTGTGTTCCATCTTGGAACTTCCTTTGAACAATATTCAAATATGTTTGTAATCAATCTCATAGATGGTTCTACAGGGAATATATATGTTCCTCGTGCTATATATTCCTTTAATATATCATTTTGAATTGTACCTCTTAATTTATCTGGTGATACACCTTGTTTTTCTGCTACTGCTATGTACATTGCAAGTAAAACAGATGCAGGTGCGTTTATAGTCATAGAGGTACTTACTTTGTCAAGAGGAATATCATTGAACAATGTTTCCATATCCTCTAATGAATCTATGGCTACTCCAACTTTTCCAACTTCTCCTTCTGCTAGTGGATGATCTGAATCGTAGCCAATCTGGGTAGGTAAGTCAAATGCTACACTAAGACCAGTCTGTCCTTGCTCCAATAGATACTTATATCTATTATTTGATTCTTCTGCAGTAGCAAATCCAGCATACATTCTCATAGTCCAAAGCTTTCCTCTGTACATAGTAGTCTGTACACCCCTGGTAAATGGATATTCTCCTGGATATCCTAGATCACTATCATAATCAAGCCACTCTAAGTCATCAGGAGCATATAGAGGATTTACCACTTCACCTGAAACAGTTGTAAACTCCTCTTTTCTTTCTGGAAATTTTGTTAGAGTCTTTTTAAGCACTTTTTCTTCCCATTCAGTTCTTGATTTTTTAATCTCTTTTAAGCTTTCATTATCAAACATTTTAGACCTCCCTATCTTAATAGATTCAATTAATTATGTTGAATATTATTTAAGATACTTACATTATTCTGTCACGCTCTGAATAGCCGAAAAATGTAATGATACATGAAAGCGTTTACACGTCATAGGGCAATTATAAATTTGATAGGAACAATTATAAACGCTTTAAAATACATGTATGCATCCAAATATAGACTATTACATGTAGCGATTTTTTGCAATATTTATTTCAGCATATTAATATTATGAATTAAATGCTTCATACTGCTATAAAGATTGTTCTATATCAATTTATTTATTCCTTTAATATATATGACATATTATTATGTTTTATATAAATATTTTTATTGCTTCAGTCATATTTATACTTTTTGCTACTTTAACTTTCATTGCCCGGGAAATTTCGTGAAAATTATATAGATTTTTCAAATGCTCTAAATCATTAG
Source organism: Proteiniborus ethanoligenes (assembly GCF_900107485.1). Lineage (NCBI taxonomy): Bacteria > Bacillati > Bacillota > Clostridia > Eubacteriales > Proteiniborus > Proteiniborus ethanoligenes. Next base: position 187,786 of record NZ_FNQE01000002.1, on the reverse strand, counting down.
AGGATATTTACTGCCTATAAGAGGGACTATTGTTAGAAATCTTATTCCAACGCAGGATTGTTAACATATAACATAGGCTTTCGTCCTTCTTTATATAGATATCTTTAACAATAAAAATCCCTAGAATAATATAAATAACACAATCTATGCAATTTAGTTCTCTGTCTATATATATAATACAATGATAGCTAATAGGATTTGTAAACAAAAATCTATATAAATCTGACATGTTAGTCATAGTTTTTTAACAAATGAAAATTGTATACAGCATTCCCGTGTATTAAATAACTATTTATGATTTTTCTTTAATTTATGCAAACAAGAAACTACCCCTAATATTTATGTTAGGGGTTTCCTTAAATATATATTGTAATGGGTTCTATTAATCAGTCTTGTCTTTATTTCTACCAAGGAATTTCTATGCTTAGTAAAGGTACATGTTGTTGACATGCATGCATATCTATTTCACCTATACTAGCTTGTTGTCGTGGCCTAACTAAAGTAGCTTTAATTGCATTTGCTGCATCGAAATATGCAAATGTTACTACTTTTTCTTCAGAAACATTATATAAGCTTGCTATTAATTTTTTTGTAATCACTCCTGATTTTTTAACTTTTTCATATATTTCCCTATCTAAAAAGATCATGTCCAGTGTTAATTCAAAAGGACCCGCATTTTTACTTCTAATTACATGGGTAAGTTCTGTTATGTTTTTCATGTTCTTTTTCAATTAACTCCCTCCTAAATTTCCATTATCGAAACAGGAAAATATTGGGTCCCATCGTCTATTACCATTAGGTGATATACATTAAATTGGTACACTTCTCCTAATGGTATCTCTAAAGGTGTAAATATAAAACCAACGTTTCCTCCTGTAGCTTTTCTGCCTTCAAAATGATAATGTAAAAGAGTGACTCTAGCTTTTGAACAGATTGCATTTGCAATCTGTTGATCATTGGCAACAACTTCAACTACTATACATAGTTCATGGGAAGCTGTGTTTTTTTCTGGTTCATAATCTCCCATGACTCCATTTTTTCCATATACATGAAAAATAATATCAAACTTCCCTAGATACTCACTGAAATATTCACTGACATTCTTACGAACTCCTTCTAAAATACTATCTATTTGCTTTATAGCAAAAGGATCTCTCATTCCAGCAATAAATGTGGCTCTATATCCTACTGATTTTGCACCTTCTAATTTTATAGTGTATTCTTTAGAAGGTATAAACTTGCTATTGGTGACTTTCACACTTCGGTCATCGTATTGCTGGAAAACTGCTTCTGACACATCTAGAATTCCTCCTGGTCCTGGTAAAAGGTAAGGGTGAGATTTTTCATATAATGTATGGGCAGCTACAGAAGCTTCTGTACATTTTAAATCAGAACTCATAGGCTCAACTATAAAGTGGTCTCTTCTGAGATAACCCATTATCGGCTTTAATGCTGCACCGGCACACAAAGCCCCACACTCCATAATTTTCCCTAGGTGCCAACATAAGCCTAAATCAAATCCATTTTTCACTCCAAGAGCAGCTATTGGTACAGGGTCATATGCTCTCCCTGATATAATTATATCTACGTCTTCATCTATAGCTTTTAAAAATGGCTCTACTCCCATTTGTGCAACAATAGTAGTAGCATCATCGATTTCTTCTTCAGTTAACATTTGGACTGGACCACACGGACTAATTTTTTGCTGCTTTAATTTGTTTTTTATTAAATCTTTATCAATATCAGAATATATTACCGCAATTTTAAAATTATATTTTTTTTCCTTGCTAATTTTTTTGACTATATCAACAAATATATCAACTTGCTCATTAGAACCTGCACCACCAGCAGAACTAATATAAACAGGAACTTTATGTTCATAGGATGCTTCCAACAATATACTTATATCCTTATAATATGCTTCATAAGTACAAGTTAAGGAGCCATTCCCTAGTTTTTGGGGTCCGCTATCTGTTGAGCCTGAATCAACGGTAATAACATGTGGTTTCCTCCTTATTCCTTCTTTGAAATCTTCAATGGGAAATCCATAGCCTAGCATACCCGTAGGAGTCAAAATTCTTATTTCATCCATAATTGAACCTCCAATCTATGTGTTCTTACCTTATTAATTTGATATATAGTTACTTACGTTAATAATATGCTCATTAAATAGGATGCGTCATATCTTTTTCATTATATAATGTAGTTTCTATTTTGTAGGTTTTAGTCCATCTGCTTTTAAAAAAGTTCATGGCAACTTGTGGAAACAAGGCATAGGACAGTACATCTTCATCTTGCTCTATATATTCTTTTATTTCTTTTCTTAATACTTCAAGCTGAGGTTTAATGTAATCAGCTGGTCTCCTTGTAACTACTTCTCTATTTCCAATAATTTTTTCTTGTATATCCTTTTTTATAGGTATAGTTGGTTGTCCATATAATCCAGCAACATAATCCTTAACTTCATTTGGAACCATCTTATATCTCTCTCCAGTTATTACGTTAAAAACTGCTTGAGTTCCTACCATTTGGCTCATTGGAGTTACAAGAGGCGGATAGCCTAAGTCCTCTCTCACCTTTGGTACTTCCTCTAATACTGCTTCAAATTTATCTAGTTTATTTTGCTGCTTCAATTGGGAAATAAGATTAGATAACATGCCACCTGGTACTTGATAAATTAAAGTGTTAACATCTACTCCTAGGACTTTAGGATCAATTAGACCTTCTTTTAAATACCTTTCTTTTAAACCTCTAAAATAATCTGCTAATTCACTTAGTTTTTCTAAGCTAATTCCAGTATCATATGATGTGTTCTTTAATGCTGCTACAATTGGTTCAGTTGGTGGTTGAGATGTGCCTAAAGCCAAAGGAGAAATTGCTGTGTCTATGATATCTACCCCTGCTTCAATAGCTTTGATATAAGTCATAGATGCAATGCCACTAGTATAATGAGTATGTAATTGAATTGGAACATTTAATGCTTTTTTCATTTGTGTCACTAAATCTGCCGCAACATATGGAGTCAATATTCCTGACATGTCTTTAATACAAATTGAATCTGCCCCTAGATTCTCCATTTCCTTTGCTTTATCAATATAATAGTCTATATTGTGAGCAGGGCTAATAGTATAGGATATAGCACATTGAACATGACCGCCTTCTTTTTTTGTAGCCTTTATAGCCTTTTCTAAATTTCTTATATCATTTAGCGCATCAAAAATTCTAATAATATCAATTCCATTTGCTATAGACCGTTTAACAAACTCTTCTACTACATCATCAGCATAATGTTTATAACCTAGTAGATTTTGACCTCTTAACAGCATTTGAAGTTTTGTTTTTTTAGCTTTTTTTCTTATATTCCGTAATCTTTCCCATGGATCTTCATCAAGAAATCTTAAACACGAGTCAAACGTAGCTCCACCCCACATTTCTAGTGAATGATATCCTACTTCATCTATTTTTTCTACAATAGGTAATATTTCTTCTGTTCTCATTCTAGTAGCTAGCAAAGATTGATGGGCATCTCTCAATGTAGTATCTGTGATTTTTACCATTTATTCAACCTCCGAAAATTCTATTTTTGTAAATAGTTTTCACATGATAAATACTTTATTCATAAAATAAATTCCCATACCCTTTTAAAATACTAATAATGTCTATATTTTTTCCCTCTAAAATATATATGGCTACAGTTACTGCTAATAAATCTGCACAGCCTCCAGGACTAATATTATTTTCAATAAAATATTTATCTAGTTTCTCGATGTAAGCCTTTCCTTCTGAAGTGTATACAGATCCTTTATTTATAGCTTCTTTAGCACCTTCCTGCGCCTTCATAAGTCCATTCATACCTAACCTTGATAAAACTGTTGTATCTTCTACTTTTTCTATTAAGTGTAACAAACTATCTATCATAGCCTTATTCAAGCCAAGCCCTTGTTCCATAGTTTTCACAAATCTTGGATATGAAATGTTTTTAACAGAAGGGAGTCCATCCTCTACTTCTCCTCTAATTCCTCTAATGCCATATTCTTTAAATAATTTTTCTCCATGTGTATATTTGTTTTTTGAATTTAGGTTTCCCAATTCATTATCTACAATTCCTTCACAAACTTGGGAAACTTTTTCACATATTTTATTTACTGATATCTTTTCTGTTTTCATTATATGCCCACTGACAGCTGCTACTATTCCACCTAAGAACAAAATTCCTCTTTGGGTATTGACTCCACCAGTTATTTGTATCAATTGTTCTTCTGCACTTATCCCTATTGGTCTTAATAATTCTAGCAAAGGTGCCTCACATTCCCAGTTTAGTCCAACCTGACCAAACAAAGAAAAATATGGAGATATGGCAGAAGTGCTTAGCATAAAACTAAGAAAATTCATATCTTTGTGAGCACCCATTGAAAAGGGACTCACTAGGCCAGGTGCAGGGTTACATGATGCCTCTAATAAAATACCACCGGTCATTGCTTGACCTATTTTTATAGCTTTTTTACAAATATTTAAGTCACTATTGTTCAACACCTATCCTCAGTCCCTCTTCAATAATTTCATTTATTTTGGATTTAAGTTCTTCCAGTGTGTGTTTTTTATTTATATAGCAATTCAAGGCATTATTTTCACAAACAATACATTTTCTTGGTTCCATATTAAAGTCTCTTCTTGATATAGGCTTTCCACATAAATCGATTACGTCAATATCAAAAAGTCTACCTAAAAAATATCCATCTTCTATACTAATTACTTTTTTCTTTATAGATATATTTGATAAATCTATTATCCAAAATCCTTCTGGCCCCCATTTACCTAGTCTATTTTCGGAATAAACAATATTATTGGTAAATGCTGCTTCAATTGCTTCTAAAGCTTTTGCCATTACATCCTGCCATTTTGAGTATTGAAAATATCCACCTGGCAAATTTAAGGTTAGAGAAATTAAAGGCAGCTTATATTTAGTAATAAGCTTTTCTTGATAAGCTGCCCTTTCTTCCTTGGCTTCTAATACCTTCTGTAGTAAGTCTTCTTGTATCATTTTACTCTCCTAATAGTATCAATAATAGTTCCATCTCTATATTCTACTAGGCCTACGATTTCATCTGTTGTTTCAAGCTTCTCAGGTTTACCTGTTAAGCCCTCTGCAATATGTTTTAACTCATGAATATCCACTACATTTAATTTAGCTTCCTTAAATAAATCATATAAATCTTTTCTTCTAGGATTTACTGCTATACCTCTTTCAGTCACTACCGCATCTATAGTTTCTCCAGGAGTAACAATTGTAGTAACCTCATCCATAACAATAGGGAGTCTTCCTCTTAAAAGTGGTGCTACTACTATGGCTAACTTTGAGCCTGCTGCTGTATCACAATGTCCACCTGATGCTCCCATAATAACTCCATTAGAACCTGTGATTACATTTACATTGAAGTCAACGTCTATTTCTGTAGCACTTAGTATCATAATATCTAGCTGATTAGCAACACAGCCTTTATTATGTGGATTAGCGTAAAAGGATGCAGACATTTCAATATGATTAGGATTTTTTCTAATAGATTCTACAGCTTTTAAATCAAAGCACTGTACATCTAGCAAAGATTTAAATAAGCCTTCCTCTAGCATTTCTACTAAATATCCTGTAGTTCCACCTGCTGCAAAACTTCCTTTAATATCTTCTTTTCTCATGTATTCTCTTAAAAAATGTGCAACTGCTAAGGAAGCGCCACCAGTGCCTGCTTGAAAAGAAAAACCATTTTTTACTAGACCTGATACAATTATAGCTTCAGAAGCTCTTTCAGCTATAAATAACTCAAGAGGATCCCTAGTTATTCTAGTAGCACCAGACACTATTCCTTTTGGATCTCCAATTTTATCTATAAGAACAACATAATCTACTAAAGTCTGTGGTATGCTTATTGGACAAGCAGGATATTCAACCATATAATCAGTAACTACTACTACCTTATTTGCATATTCAGCATCTACCATTGCATAGCCCATAGAGCCACAAGCTGTAGGCCCCTCTACACCATTAACATTTCCATACTTATCTGCTGCAGGAGCTGCTATAAAAGCAATATCTATTTTTGTTTCTCCTGCTTCAATAGCCCTTGGTCGACCACCATGAGAACGAATGATTACAGGATTTTTAAGTATCTTATCTTTACTTATGGCTTCCCCTAGTTTTCCTCTAATCCCACTGGTTTGAATTCCTGTTATTACACCATTTTTTATATGCTCAATTAGCGGACTATGAATAGACTGTAAAGAACTTGCGGCAATGGTTATATCCTTAATTCCCATAGAAGCAATTTCATCAACTACCATATTAACTAAATAATCACCATTTCTAAAGTGATGATGAAAAGATATTGTCATTCCATCTTTAATCTCACATAATTCTAAACTCTTTCTTATATTATCTACTACTTTATTATCTTTAGGAGTAACTTTTGATATTTTTAACGATGCTTTTTCTCCTACTGGCTTGTAGGCAAAAGCTCCTTGAAAAGCTTTTAATTCCCCTATTCCCTCTATATATTTAGGTATTTTCCTACCTACTGAGTTTACTACCATTTCATTCATCCCTATCACCTCCTATATTATTCCTGCTCCCTTAGCTAATCTTACTATTCTCTCAGCTCTTGCTACAACTGGAGCATCTACCATTTTACCATCTAAGGATATTACTCCTAAACCTTTTTGTTCAGCTTCTTCTATTGCTTGAATTACTCTAAGTGCATTATCTACATCAATTTTTGATGGAGTAAATACCTGATGCACTATCTTAATTTGTCTTGGGTGAATAATAGATTTTCCTGCAAATCCAAGTTTTTTTGCCATTTCAGTCTCTTTTCTAAATCCTTCATCATCATTTATATCTGAAAATACAGTGTCAATAGCGTCTATTCCTGCCGCTGCTGCTGCTAATACTATTTTAGATCTAGCTACAAATAGTTCTTCTCCACTTTTACTGCGCTCCGCCCCTATGGTTCTTGTAAAGTCTTCAGCACCGAAAGAAATTCCTAGCATTCTAGTACTAGCAGTTGCAATTTTCTCCGCATTTATTACTCCCTTTGCAGTTTCAATGGCACCTAATATTTTTACTATTCCATTTTCTAATCCTAATTCCTTTTCTATTTCTGTTAATAATTCGTCTAAGTTTATTATATCTTCTGCTGTTTCGGTCATAGGCAATCTTACATTTCTCAATCCTGCAGCTACTAATACCCTAACATCCTCTTCACCAAAAGGTGTATATAATGGATTTGTTCTGACGAATACTTCGCAATCAGAATAATCAATTGATTTCAACGCTTCAGCAACTAAGTCTCTAGCACTGTCTTTTTCTCTCAATGAAATTGCATCCTCTAAATCAAAAATAATACAATCCGGCTTAAAAACTGGCGCATTTACCATCATATTTGGATTGCTAGCTGGCACGAACATCATAGTTCTTCTTAGTCTTTTCATATATGTTACCTCCCTTCTGCCCTTTTTATTGCAGTTTTCAATCTCGCTCTTATAGTAAAATCTAATGCGCCTTTGTCAACTAATTTTATATGACCATTATTAATATTTAATTCATCTAAAGTTTCTCTTGTAACTTTCTCTATTTTCTTCCCGAACTTTTCCTTGACCACGCTATCAATTTCTATGTGTAAGCCTTCTTCGTAATTTAAATCTACCGTAACTATTAAATCATTTGATTCTAAACTACCTGCTTGGCCTATTTTGATTTCATCCATATTGTGTAACCTCCTTTGTTAAAACTTCAAAACACCATCTTTCATGGTAATAGGCGGTTAATTAACCGCCTATTACCATATTTGTTTTAATCAAATAACTCGGTTTTTATTATAGCATGCCAAATACAATGCTTGCTATAACTAACATAATTCCACCACCAATTCTTGATGAAATTTGGGCATATGGCATTAGCTCCATTCTTTTAGCAGAACCTAAAACCGCTAAATCACCAGATCCACCTCTATTAGCCATACAAAGTCCTGCTGAAATACCTGATTCTATAGGATAAAAACCTACTAAATTGCCTACTATAGCTGAACCTAAGAAAGCTCCTATTACAATTGCAGTAGCTATAATAATATTGCTAATAGTTAGTGCACCTACAAATTCACCTAAATCAGTATATGCTACACCAACACCAACCATCATTAACCATAAAAACTGGCCCGAGAAAAATTGTTGTAGTCTACGTGCCCCTTGCTTAAGTTCCTCAGGAATAATATTGAATCCATTACTGATTGCAGCAAATATAACCATGTATGCAAATGCATGGATCTCTATACCAAAGATGCTTGGCAGTATGACCTTTGACATTAGTCTTCCTAACACATAATAAGTAGTAGCCAGCAGTAATCCTGCCCCGATATCTCTTAATGTAATATCTATTTTTTTATCTTTAACACTAACATCAAGTTCTCCTACTTTTACTAATTCACCATTTCCTGTTAGGTTTGGTCTTTTTTGACCTATTTTGTTTAGAATTGCAGCCAGTATTATACATATAATGTTAGCGATAGTCAATATAGGAAAAGCAAATGATAAAAATGCTTCCCTAGAGTTCCCTGTTATAGACTCATACATTTCTGACATAGGCAAAGCACCTGCTCCTGTACCACCACCCATTATAGGAAGAGCATACATATAGATTGTTTCCATAAAAGATTTGCCAAATATTAGTCCTACTAAGCCACCAAAAACAAAAGATAAAATAATACCCCCTATTATGGCTGGAAAATAACCTCTAACTGCTTTGATGAGTATTTCTCTATTTACAGCTAAAATACTTCCAGTAATAAGTACTGATATGAATAAATCTAAGAACGAGGATGTTTTCATAAATGCATTTATAGATTCTATAGTTCCTTCTGGCATAATCCCATAGTATACTAGAAACGCAGAACCTAAAAAAGCTAATATAGCTCCACCACCAACATACTCATTCCATATAGGAATACGTTCTCCTATTTCGCCAAAAATAGCTCCCAGTACTAAAAGAACAGCAAAAGCACCAGCAAGATTTTTAGGTATTACATCAAAATAAGAAGCTGAAATAACTATTATAGCAACAACTAGGAACAGAAAAATAGGAATACCAAAAACCTTTATTTGTTTTTTCTCTTGATTGATACTGTTGATTGCTTCGTTACTCATTTCTTTTCCTCCTTATAAAATATTATTTTACCATATTAGACTACAATAAAAAGCAATTATCCTCCTTTCTGTATTGTATACCGGTATACAATGTTTTGCGCTTTTGTTTTAAGGGGAGTCTGTGCGATAATTTGTATTGTATACAGGTATACACTTGCATTTAAAAAATATATAAATTATTGTTTTATTTCTTAGATTAAGTTTTTTAGAAAAGCTTCTTTAGCTTTTCTAACGTGTTCTCTAGCTAATTTCTCTACTGCTTCTTCGTCTCTTTTTTCTAATGCATAAACAATTTGCCTATGCTCTTCAAGGGCTGAAATTCTCCTATCTTCTTTTTGCAATGATATACTTCTTAAGCTAGCTAAATAATCATATATATTTGTCATCATGGATTGAAGTCTTTTACTATTAGCTCGATTAAATATAATATTATTAAAATCACCATGAATGTTTAAATAGCTTTCATCATCTTTTTTGCTAATAGTTTCTTCCATTTTTTTCAGAATATCCTTTAGTTTAATTATGTCTTCATCTGTTATGTTTTTGCATGAAAGCCTAACAACTAAACCTTCTAACACCTCTCTTAAGTCATAGATTTCTACAGCATCTTCTTTGGTTATGCCCTGTACAATTGCTCCCCTTCTTGGTACGTTAGAAACTAAGCCTTCTGCTTCTAGTTGGCGCAAGGCTTCTCTAACAGGGGTTCTACTCACTTCCATTTTCTCTCCAATTATACTTTCAACTAAATGTTCTCCTTTTTTAATTCTACCATCAAAGATAGCTTTTCTTAATTCTTCATATACTATTTCTCTTATAGGTCTTAAATCATTTGATCTAACTGGTTCTAACCTTATGCTCATTTATTATGCCTCCTAACCAACTTTAAATGAAAATTACTTCTGTTTATTTTATCATATTTTCTCTTTAAAGTCAGTTAGTATTTAAATTTGCTTATGTCTTTTTTTATACTATTTGTCATTTCCTCTATTTCCATAATTATTTCCCCAGTATTTTCAATACTGTCAAACTGATTTTGTATGTCTACTGAAACTTCCTGAAAAGATGAAGTGGTTTCTTGGAAACCTAAAGTAATATTTGTCATAACCTCATTAATTGAATACACTTTCCCATCTATGTTTCTTATTCTGTTAACTATATTGTTTACATCATTTCTAGTTTCTTCAGATATATTTATTGCTTCTGAGAGTACTTTTTGATTTTCTCTAGATTTTATTTCTTGTGAATTTATAGTATTATGTACTTCTTTCATCTGTTTTTTTACATCATCTAAATACTGGTTTATTGTCAATAAAGCTGATTCTATTTCTTTAACCTCTTTATCAGAACTTTGAGCTAATTTTTTGATTTCATCAGCTACTACAGCAAATCCTAATCCACTTGCTCCTGCTTTAGCTGCTTCTATGGAAGCGTTTAATGCTAGTAAATTTGTTTGTCCTGCTATGTCTCTTACCATTGTTACTATATTGTCAATTTCCTTTGTTTTGGTAGACAATGTATCTACTACTTTATTAGCTTTTAGCGAAGTCTCTTTTGTTATCTCCATGCTTCCAATTAAATCTTCCATGTAAGTTCTGCTTGATACCATTACTTCAGCCGACTTATTTGTCTTTTTCTCGATTTCTTCTACAATAAGTACAATATCGTTTAAATCTTTAGATATACTGTTAGTATTTTGACTTCCTTCTTGTAATTTATAATTGCTGTCTACTATTCTAGTCGTAACACAATCTATTTCTTTTACAATATTTTTATTCCTATTGTTTATCCCTTGATTTAATATAGCAATTCTTTTTACCTCATTTGATAAATTATCAATAGATTTTCCTACTTGCTTTATTAATTCCCTCAATACAAATATCGTGCCCAAGACAATATTTTTATTTTTTTCTTTTGCAATACTTATTAGCTGTAGATCTAGAGTAGCAGCTATAATGCCTTTAAAAACATCTCCATTTTTATAAGGAATGGCAACTATTATTGATAATTTGTTTTCTCTATTTGAATAAATATAGTTTGATATTTGTATTTTACCTGTTTCTTTAGCGTTAATAAAATATTCTCTATTCCCATTGAAAATCAATTTTCCTTTTTTGTTCCCTTTGACTGACGAATTGTATATCTGTTGCCCCGTCTCATCAGTTACAAATATTCTAGTAATTCCTCTATATGTTTTAATTATATTGTAACTTGCTACTTCAAGTTCAGCTAGGTTAAAATTACCTTCAACATATTTTTCTTTTAGTTTTTTAATTACTTCAATAGATTTATTTATATTTTCTTTTGTACCTGTATCAATTTCAGTGTTAATACTCAAATCTCCACTAGCTATTTGAGAAAAAATATTGAAAATCTTATTGTTTATTTTTTCTTTTTTTATAAACAAGTTATAAACTAAAAGGGAAAACAATGTCATATAGATAAAATATAATCCAACAATAGTCTTAAGCTGAATCTCCCAGAAGCTAGATATTATTACATACAATATTATAGGCAGTATACTATATAGCAATAAACCAGAAATAGTATAGGTATTGGCTTTATTTTCTCTTCGCACATCATACCTCCTTTTTTTGTATACCGGTATACAATTTATTATATTAGACATTCTACATTTTTTTCAAAACTCCTTCTTTTTTTTAAAAAATTTTTATTTTAATGTCTTCTATTTATATCCTTCATTTTATTCACAATTTCTAAACCTTCTTTTGACATGAGGAAATCATAGGTAGTCTTAGGCAAATATTTTTTTGTCTTTGATAGTTCACCAGATATAATCAAGCTTCTTACTTTAGAAGCACTTATATAATCATCCTCAACACCAATTCTTTTTACTTCTTCTACAGTAACTCCCGCTAAAGGTAATAAAGCTTTCATTGTCTCGTTATATTGCTTCGTTATTGGGCAATAGGGTTCTTCCCCTACATATCTTTTATTAATTCCCAAAGCAGGAACTATATATTCCTTGAATATTTCTATATCAAGCCTAGTATGTGCTTCTACTATACTTGACTTATCTTTAATAAAATACGAAGGAAATGTTGCATCAGAAATAATATAATCTTTACCCTTATGAAGAACAATATTTGATATATGCTTTGTTCCTTCTTTTACTAGATGATAACGCACTTCAGAAGGAAAGCTGGACCGATTTTCCCATACTATAAACACATGCAATACATCATTTTCACTTGCTGCCTTTTCTATAATATATTGGTGACCTAATGTGAAAGGATTGCAATTCATTATAATAGAAGCTATATTATTACCTTCTACCTTATGCTGTGCTAATTTCTTTGTATAGCTTCCAATTCCATTTGATTGATTCTCAAGCAAGCACACTTTATCTAAGACCTCTGCAATTTTATAGAAGCCCACATCAATAAATAGGATTTCATTTTTAGGAATTGTATAAATAAAAAGATGTGTATTCCCTCTAAAATAAGCCTCATTTACTAAATTACTTACAATTCTAGTTGATATGCCTAATCTTTGAAACTCTTTTTGTACTGCAATACATTTTAATATCCTTCCACTTAAAGAACCTGTGCCAACTATTTTATCATCAATTAAAATAGCTATAGTATATTCAACATCATTTTCCAAAATAAGTCCTTGTTCCTTTAAAAAATTTGACACCTTTATCTTATCAGCTTTAGTTTTTACTTCTATTATTTGTTCCTTGTATAAATAATTCATTTTTACCTCCTTTGTAAGTCATTTTATTTTCAAAATCTGAGTTTTTGATCATTAAAACAATTTTTTCTTCCTCTAACTTAAATATATTTGATATTTTACTTGCAAAAAAGAAGGCTCTTCAGCCTTCTTTTACGCTACTACGAATAATTCTTCAAATTCCTTTGCATCTAGGGTTTCTTTTTCAAGCAATGCTTCTGCTACTTTGTGAAGTTTATCTATATTTTCTTTTAAGATGGCTTCGCATTTGTGGTAAGCCTTATCTATTATTCTTCTCATCTCTTTATCTATAGCTGCTGCAACTTCTTCACTGTAGTTTCTGCTTCTAGCCAAGTCCCTACCAATGAACACTTCATCATCATCAGTGCCATAAGTCATAGGACCTAAGTTTTCGCTCATTCCATAATGAGTAACCATATTTCTTGCAATCTTGGTTGCTCTTTCAAGGTCATTTTGAGCACCAGTGCTAATATCTTCTAATACAAGCTGTTCTGCTACTCTTCCTCCTAGCATATGAACAAGGGTTGTTTCCATTTCTCCCTTAGTTGCATAGTTCCTGTCCTCTTCAGGAAGATACATAGTAAATCCTCCTGCCCTTCCTCTTGGAATAATAGTTACCATATGAACTGGATCTGCTCCTGGAAGAAGTTTAGCTGCTACTGCATGACCTGCTTCGTGATATGCAGTTAGCTTTCTTTCTTTTTCGCTGATAACCTTACTCTTCTTCTCCGGTCCTGCTACTACTTTAGTTGATGCTTCTTCAATAATAGACATAGGTATCTCTTTTAAACTATGTCTAGCTGTCAATAATGCAGCTTCATTAACTAGGTTCTCTAAATCTGCAGGTGTAAACCCTGGAGTTCTTCTCGCTACAACTTTCAAATCAACGTCTTGAGCTAATGGTTTTCCTCTCGTATGAACCTTTAGAATTTCTTCCCTTCCTTTTATATCAGGAAGTCCAACATATACTTGCCTATCAAATCTACCTGGTCTAAGAAGCGCTGGGTCTAATATATCAGGTCTATTTGTAGCTGCTATGATAATTATACCTTCATTTTCTCCAAAACCATCCATTTCTACTAGCAGTTGATTTAAGGTTTGCTCTCTTTCGTCATGACCTCCACCAAGACCTGCTCCTCTTCTTCTACCTACTGCATCGATCTCATCTATAAATACAATGCATGGTGAATTTTTCTTAGCTGTTTCAAATAAATCTCTTACACGAGAAGCACCTACTCCTACAAACATTTCAACAAAGTCAGAACCACTAATGCTAAAAAAAGGTACTCCTGCTTCTCCTGCTACAGCCTTAGTTAAATAAGTCTTTCCTGTCCCTGGAGGCCCTACCATTAACACTCCCTTAGGAATTCTAGCACCTAATTCAATGTACTTCTTAGGGCTTCTCAGAAAATCAACAATCTCTTTAAGCTCTTCTTTTTCTTCTTGTAATCCTGCAACATCAGCAAATGTAATTTTCTTTCCTTCATCCTTGTGCATTTTAGCTTTGCTCTTTCCAAATGACATTACACGGTTTCCACCGCCTTGCGATTGTTGCATAAATACAAACCAAAAAACAACAAATACAAGAATCATAAATATTGTTGGAAGAGCTGAAAGATACCATGGTGTTTGGGGTTGAGGTTCTCCAAATACCTGCTTTATTCTACCCTGTTCAATCGGTACTTTTAAATAATCTTCGTAGAATTTATCTGAACTAGTAGGCAAAGTAAGAGTAAAAATTGTATTATCTTTTAGCCTACCTTTTACAGTATCTTCATTTTTTACTATTGTAATGCTCTCTACATTATCTTTATTGATTTCTTCTATTAAATTTGTGTAGTCAATAATTTTTGATTCTTCCACGTTTTTTGTCAGTAGCTGGACGGCAAAAATTAGTATTATGAATATAAGCAGATAAAAGCTTATACCCCTGAAATATCTTTTCAAAAATAGTCCTCCTTTCAAACTAAGATGTTAATATTATCATTATATTCTAACATATAGATAATTAAAAGACAATGGAGTTTATTATAATATATGACTGTACGCTTCTTCCTTTAATATACATATATCCTTAAGGTTTCTATAGCCCTCTGCAAAATCTATACCGTATCCTACTACAAATTCATCTGGAATATCGAAACCTTTATATGCTATCTCTACATTTACCAATCTTCTCTCTGGTTTATCTAGAAGAGTACATATTTTAACACTTTTAGCTCCTCTAGATTTTAGATTATTTACTAGATAATTTAAAGTAAGTCCAGTGTCTATTATATCTTCTACCAATAATATATCTTTACCCTCTATACCGCCCTCTAAATCTTTAAGAATTCTAACTACACCAGAAGATTCAGTAGAATTCCCATAGCTAGAAACCGCCATAAAGTCAATAGTAAGTGGTATTTCAATGTTTTTAGCAAGATCCCCTAAAAACATAAATGCACCTTTAAGAACACCAACAAGCATCAAGTCTTTGCCTTGATAATCCTTTGTAATTTCTTTTCCCATTTCTTCTACTTTGGCTTGAATATTTTCATATGTCACAAGTACTTCCTTAATATTATGTTTCATCCTTATCCTCCTTAAGCTTCTCATTGTTTTTTATATTCTAGAACTAATACTTTTTTAGTACTGTTTTCCACCTTGTACTCTTCACTTATTCTATACCCTACTATCCATATTATATTTCCATCATTCTCGATAATAGGTATATTATCTCTTTCTTCTCTGGGTACTTTCTCGTCAATAAAAAAATCCTTTAGCTTTTTAGACCCCTTCATTCCAAGAGGAATAAATCTGTCTCCCTCTCTTCTACTTCTTATACAAAGCCTACCTTTTATTTTATCATAATCAAAGTATTTTTTAAAAGGATTTGTGTCCTTAATATTTGCTTTGGATACAGGTAATATATATGATGAGATACTAGCATTTATTTCCTCTATATATATATCTTGACCTGTGACAATGGTGCTCTTAAAGTTAATCTTCCTCTGATCGTTTTCCTTTTCTATTATCATGTTGCCATAGCTTGCTTTAACTATAATATTTTTAATAATGTTAATACTCTTTCCAGTTAAATTTTCTTCTGCCAATCTAAGAATATCACTAATATGCTTTTCGCCAATTCCTTTTAGGCTACCATTTATTTTCTCAATAGCCTTTCTTATAATCCTTGATTTAATAGAATAATGTTCAGCATTTAATTCTTTTATATTCAATACTATACTATTTGTATGTTCTTCAATAGTTATGTCTTTATATTTTCTATCTACAATTTCCAGTATAAACTCACTATCCATCTGCATAAGTCTGGCAGTTCTGACTAATGTATCAATAATTCCACTATTATAGTTTTTAGCTATATAGGGTATTACTTCTAGTCTTGTTTTATTTCTTCCGTATATGGGCTCTAGGTTTGTCCTATCTATTCTAGCGTCTATATGGTTTTTCTTACAATAGCTCTCTATTTCTTCTCTATGGATATCTAAAATAGGTCTAATAATGTTTCCATTCTTATATTCCATTCCCCTTAGTCCCTCTAGGCCTGTGCCTCTAAAAAATCTCATTATTAGTGTCTCTGCTTGATCATTCTTATTATGTGCTACTGCAATTTTACCTCCACCAATAATATTTAATACTTTATTAAAAAAACTATATCTTATTTCTCTGCCTGCCTCCTCAGATGTGAGTTTCTTTTTTTTAGCATATTCATCCATGTTTACTTTCGTAGAATAAAATGAAATAGCAAGTCTTGAACATATATCTTTAACAAATTCTTCATCTGCATCCGCTTCTTCTTTTCTGATTCCATGGTTAATATGAGCCACATAAATATTAAAATTCATCTCCTGCTTTATATCGTTGAGTATATATAATAATGCCATAGAATCTGGTCCACCGGAAACACCAATTACTATATTATCCTCTTTTTCTATTAGATTATATTTTTTTATTGTAGCCCTTACTTTTTCTTTCATTCTTACATCACCGTTTATTAGTTTTTTGTTAAATATCCACTTTCTCCCCAGGAGAATCTAAATCTGTATTATAAAATTTCTATATCTAAATAAATTTTCCTTTTAAAAATAAATATTAAGTCCTATTATAACCACAATTAAAAGTAGTCCCATACTAAAGAAAAAAAAAGCATCTATAGCTTCTGGTTTCCTATAGGATTTTATTTTAGTACTGGATTTACTAATAGCCTTTAGAGATGAGCTAGTCTTTTTGAAAGCCTTTTTCAGTTTATCTTTTAAGATATCAGTATGTATGATTTCACATTTAAGTGCCTTAATCAAAATCTTTTTAAGTTCCTCATCTATAACAAGATGTTTAATGTGCCATATTACCTGTTCTAGATTATGTATTAGTGGGTTAAATTCTTTTTTTAGCAGCATAGAAGTGATTATCATGGCTATACTGAAATTTAAACTTGTTATACTATCATAATTTCTCTCTATTCCCCAAGATATCATACTATAGGCAGGAGTATATTCTCTAATCCCTTGTCCTTTGAGAATTACTCCTCCAAAATCAATAAAGCTGATTCGTTTCTTTTTTTTGTCTAGCATTATGTTTTCAGGCTTTATATCTGCATATACATATCCTATTCTATATATTATTTCTAATAAGTTCAATAAAATAATTCCAATTCCTATTATTTCTTTAACCTTCATGTCCTTATGCTTTATCAAATCCTTTATACTATACCCTTCTATATAATCCATAATAAAAAAATAAAAAACTTCACCATCTTTTTCATAATCGTCCACTTCATATGCTCTTGGAATATGCTTAATGCTTTTAAGCTTGTTCATCATATCAAATTCTCTGGTTATTGAACTTATATCTCTGCTTATTTTTAAAGCTCTAATATTTCCAGTACTGCCCTTAACCTTATATACTGCTCCTATTCCCCCTTCTCCAAGCTTAGACAATACTATATATTCATTTTTATTCCACTTTCCAAAGATTTTTTCTGATATGTATAGCATATTCTTCCTCCTCATATGGGATAATGCTTCTAAACAATATAAAATCGAGATTCTCACTCACACCGGCTTGGAGAAAGCCTTCTGAATGCAAGAGAGAATCTCATTATTTTATACGCTAAGACTTTTAAATACTATTTCTTCTTCTATTTTGATTCCAAATTTATCTTTTTTGCAAAGTAGCTCTATGGCGCTTTCTATGGCAGGTCCCGTAGGAGTATTGCCACCTATTTGAATTTTGTTAAGTGATTTTTCTAATAAATCTATATCTTCAGTAAAGTCACACAAGACATCATATTGACTTCCGTTTTTCCCTGGATAGCTTATTACTGCAATTTCTGTTTTTCCTTTTCTTTGACTAAGTACTCTTAGAAGATTTAATATACTATTTCTAGCTATATTAACTTTACTAGCCATACTTCCACTAGAATCTATAACTATACAGCATTTTATATTTATCTCGTCTCCAAGCCTGTCAATCATATCTGTAACCTTTATTCTAGATTGAGGGTGCATATCCTTAAGCTCTGTTCCTATTATTTCTTTTAGTTCTTTGTTAACAGCCTCTTCTATTGTTTTATATACAGATTTAACAGTTGCTATGCTTAAGGCCATTGAAAGATTTTGAATGTGGGTTATTTCCCATACTCCACCACCAGCTTCAGCTATATCTTTAATTTCTTTTAAAGCTCCCTCCTCCTTGCCTCTATTTGTAATTCCTATGGTACTTGTAGTTACCCCTTTTTCATGTCCTTCCTTTGCTGCACTTACAGGGCTTATTCCATCATTGGATTCTCCATCTGTTATAAGCATTATCTGCCTAAACTCAATAATTTTTTCCATAATAATCCTCCTAGGCTTTTTTTTAATTATTTCCAAGCCTTTGTTTTATATACATTTAAAATTCACAAGTTAATATATACTTATGCTAGTCCACATATGATTATGAAAAAAGCATGTGGCTTTTACCACATGCTCATCTTCTCTTCCATATCTTCGTAACCAGTACAGTCATATCATCATTTGCCTTTCCTTCACATACATCTAAGGCAGCATCCATTATGTCATCTGCAATAGTTTGTGGATTGAGGCTTTCAATCTTTTGGATAATATTAGCCATCCATCTTTCCTTGTTATCTTCATCATAGTTTGCATCTAAGATACCATCTGATACCATAATAATAAAGTCTCCATCTTCTAATTCTTCCTCATATACCTGAATATCAACATCCCTTAATATGCCTACAGGAAGAGAATGAGAGTTTATTATTTGAACTTTATCTTTTCTCTTTATAAAGGTTGGAGCTGAACCTATTTTAATAAACTGAGACTTCCCTCTATACAAATCAACAATTGACATATCAATTGTTGCAAGCATTTCTTCTGATGACTTTAGCACTAGCACTGAATTAATAGTCTTTAAAGCTAGCTCTTTATCAAATCCAGCTTCTAAGAATTTTTCTAATAATGATATGGTAATATGGCTTTCTTGGTTTGCCTTATGTCCTACACCCATACCATCGCTAATGACTGCAAAATAATTATTGCATTTTTCTCCAAAGGTATAATTATCTCCTGATACCCCTATAAGTCCTTTATCTATTCTTGATACTTTAGTTATAGCACCAAAACGATTTGCTCTAACCAGCTTGAACTTTAGCTTTTTTCCATCATATCTTGAGCTAGAACAATATTTATCGTTTGCAAGCTGGATACCTATGATTTCAGAGGCAATTGATATGGCCTTATTTATGGTATCTTCACTATTATGCGTCCTTATTTCTAGGTATATTTCAAAATCCTCTCTTTCAGTTTCTGTAACAATTACCTTATCAACATTTATCCTGCTCTTTCTTAACCCTGCATAAATTTCCTTTTCTACATCCTGCTTAAATCTTACATCTCTATGTATTTCATTTGCCAAGTCTTTAATTACCTTGGACATTCCTTCTAACTGCTGAGATACTAATTGTCTACTCTCAATTATTTTGTTTTCCCATTTATAGTCTAATTTGTAAATATGGAATAAATAGTTCAACCTCTGTGCTATAGCATCAGTTTTTGTACATCTCTTCTTAAATATATCTGGCATCAGGTCAGTAGATATATTGCCTCTAGTTTCTATGGTCCCTAGCATATCGAACATAGAACCATATGTAGTATAAAAGTCGCTTTCCCAACAAAATTTGCAAAGATAGCATTGCTTACAAACATGATCTACAACTTCATTAATGAGATTTGAAACATCTTTTTGCTCTACTATCTTACTCTTATCTGATACTCTTCTAAAAGTATCTCCAAGCTCTTCAAAAACCTGTGATATTTCATTAAGTCTATTATATGTCATATCTTTTACCCTATTTGAATAAGCATCCTCTATTTGAGTTCTATTTGATATACCTATAATAACCTTACTGCTCAATCCCTTTAATAATTTAGTCATTATCAAAAATATGCCAATAGCCAGGACTATCTCTTTGTTCTTTAATATTGTCTGTGAGGCGCCATCTATATAGAAGGACATAATAATACTGCCTAGAATAAAACCTATACAGCTACCAATTTTCCCCACTTCTTTGAATAGTCCTGATAACAGTCCTGCAAACCCGTATATGGATATAACAAAGGGCAAATTAATCTGCGACATAGATGTTACCACACCTATAGTAATCCCTACTACAGTGCCTATTGCTGGACCCTTGTTGTAGGAAAGCAAAAGAACTATTACTATTCCAATAACATTTTTTATAGACATACCAAACAAACTCATATCTCCCAAGCCTGATACCGCCAGCGCAAGCATTATTGAACCGCATATTACTTCCTCGTTTGAAAACACTCTATTAAAATCAGTGTCTACTGTAGGAATACTATATGCAAATATATAGGTTAGAGTAAACACAACTATTCCTTCAAACATAGTCAGCATCAAATCATAAATGTAAAAATCATTTATGATTACATATATGCTTTTAAAAATCATTAAAACTGAGGCTGCAAATACAGAAGACTTAATGGCACTGTCTTTAAATTTAGGGTTTAGTATCTTATAGGTGAAAAATACAAACCACAAGGCAGAAAGATACTGATAGCTCTCAAGTCCATGGACTGTTACTATGCCTAAAGACGCAAATATAGGAACAAGACTTAATCCACCATATTTTATTAGATATGCAGTGACAAAAGCTATTCCAAAAGGAGTTAATCCCTCCATAATAGATGACTTTCCTATGAGATAGGATAATACACTAATTATTATAGTGCTACTATTTATGACTTTAGCTATTTCTTTTAGACTTTTAATATTCCAGCGTCCCTGATCCTCTCTAGGGAATGTTTCTATTCTACTTATCATAAAGCACCCACCACCTATTCTTTGTTTAGGCCATTTTAACAGATGGTTTTCAAAATATTTGTCAATAGAAGTTGCGAATCCTAAAAAGTTTTTGACAATATCAATTATTGTTTTATCATTTTATAGGCGTTTTCTTTGTTAAGGTTATTTAAAGAAAATATAAGGTTAATTTAACACAAAGTCACACTAATATATGTAGCCTTGTTAAAATCTTATTCTATTCATTTTTCGACAAATTCCATTTTTATTTCAGATGATAGTATAGCTCAGCAAAGCTAATGTCTTTTTTTGTGCTATCCCTATGTAACCAGAATTTATCGCTTATACAGTTTAATATTTAAGGATTAACATTAATTTAATTTCGTATATTATTTGAAAACAAACTATTTATTTATCGAAAATAAATTAGAAATTCATTGATGAGGATTCATAAATCTTTTATTCAACAAATAAAAAAACCGGATATTATATCCGGTTGTTATCTATGATTTTCGATTTTTTGCTCCAAAGCCCCTTTTCGTATCTTTTTTCTTAAGCTGTTCTTGCTTTTCACTACTATCTTTTAAAAACTTAGCCATCTTATCCTCAAAAGACATAAATTTTTGCTTATCATCACTCTTGCTCCAGTCTATTTCTGCTGGTTGCTTTTTTGATTTTTTAGGCTCAGCTTGTCTTATTGATAAGCTGATTTTTCCCTCATCGCTAATTGATAAGACCTTTACTTTTACAGCTTGGTCTTTTTTTAAGTATTCGCTTACATTGCTTACATAATCATGTGATATTTCAGAAATATGAACTAGTCCTGTTTTTCCTTCAGGTAGTTGAATAAAAGCACCAAAGTTTGTAATACCACTAACTGTACCTTCAACTACGTTACCAACTAAAACGGGCATAAATTAAATACTCCTCCTTTAGATATTATAACTGCCTTAACTCATTTAAGTATATATTATAACAATAAATATGTCAATCAGTTAAAATCAGTTATCAATGCCTTTAATAGGCTTGTCCTTATTTCTGTTTTTATCTATGAATATTATCTCATCTGGCATTACCATCTTTAGTTCTTCTCTTGCCATCTTTTCAATATACTCTAAGGAATCCGTATACTCTAGTTTTTCTTCAATATCTTTGATTTCACTATTCAATCTATCTATCTCGTTTTGCTTTTCTATCTTTTCCTTATTAAGAGCTACTATTAGTTTTTGTTGATTAATAAAAGTTGTTCCTACATAAATAACCATGATGCAAACTAATATATGTCTTATTTTAAGTCCTTTTCTTCTCTTTTTCTCTTTCATAAAGCTCACCTTTCTTACCTTGGCATTAGTATATTGTTTCTACAAAAATATTTAAAATCCTTTATAGAGAAAAAGTATTATGTAATAATCTAATGGTATATTTTGTTATCGTACGCTGTTTTAGGCCTAGCCTATCTATTCCAATTATTTTTTGCGAAATAGAGTTTTAATGTTCTTTTTACATCTTTTAAGCACTACAAAGGGTAAACCCAGATATCTCTTAGTTTTTCTAGTTAATCTATTTACACTAGATTTAAGCTTTACATATGGTTCGCGAAGCTTTGACATAATTAATCTAAAGGGAAAGAAAATAACCTTAAACACTCTCCTTAGAATGCTTATTATCCCATTTACTATCCAAACTATGGTGCTAATAATAATCTTGCTTAAAAGCTTTGAATATAAAAAAGCACCACTAAAAAACCCAATAAAAACATAGCCCCTTATTTCTCCCCAATTCGTATATAAAAGAACTGTAAGAGAAATTAAGGAAATAATTATCCAAAAAATAAAATCTTCAATAAATGTAGCTATTTTTTTTGGTTTAAAATAATATCTAAATATTCTATATATATCATATGCGAATCCAATAATGATGCCTCCATATAAAGTTGAAAGAAAAATATATCCTTGATTTTGGACGTAGCTATCCATCCTATCACCTCATGAAAATACTAGATGTTACTTAAACATTTTCCCTAACAAGCCCCCTCCTTTATTAGCCGATAGTTCTTTGTTAGTGTAATTTAAGCTGTTTATAATACCTTGAATAGTTACATTACCATCGTCTAAATTTAGCTTGCTTATATTTAATGAAGCGCCCTTAATAGTAAGTCCTCCTTTTGATGTAAAAAGGATTATAGTATTATCGTTAAAGCTCTCTACATATTCAACACCTGATATGCCAAGCTTTTCTCTATCTTCAAGTATAATATTGTTACTCTTTAATGTGGTTTTCTTTTCCGTAACCATTTATTCCCCTCCCATTTATATACTTATGTTAATGAATATGTAGCTTTGCCTTTTTTTATGCTAGCAGTTAGTAAGATTCTCTTCATATATAAGATATTTAGAAAATGCAAAGGGCTGGTCTTTAGACCAGCCCTTCTATATATTTCTGTACATTTCCTCAGCACTTTCTTTTGTAACATGTTCAAGTAGTTTTAAAACTTCAATTTTCATTGTATTGGCTCCAAAGTTAATTTGGATTATATCTCCTACGCTTAATACTGTTCCAGGCTTTGCCTCTTTTCCATTCACTAGAACTCTTCCTTGCTCACATGCTTCCTTGGCTATTGTTCTTCTTTTAATTATTCTTGCATTTTTTAAATATTTATCTATTCTCATAGCATCACCTCATTATTACAAAAGCTTCTATAAAAAAATAATAATGTAGAACCTTCCTATTTGTTATAAAAAAATCAGGTCACTGACCTGATTCTCTTATTTGTTTACTGCTTCTTTTAATGTTTTGCCAGCTTTGAAAACTGGTGCTGAAGAAGCTGGTATTTTAATAACTTCTTCTGGGTTTCTTGGGTTTCTACCTTCTCTAGCTTTTCTTTCTCTAACTTCGAAAGTACCAAAACCAACTAATTGTACCTTTTCTCCACCTGCTAATGCTTCTTCAACGCTTTTCATGAATGCATTAAGAGCGCTTTCTGCATCTTTTTTTGTTAAGTTGCTTTTTTCAGCCATGCTAGCTACTAATTCAGCTTTGTTCACAATATAACCTCCCTCATAATATTAATAATTGGTTACAAATAGCATATTCTATGTTTTTATGCAAAATCCTTCTTTTCTGTACTATTTTTTATCATTTTTTTTATTTTTATGTATTTTTGCTTTTTCCCACATGAAATCCATATCTTCTAGGGACATTTCCTTTAAATTCTTGCCCATTTTTTTGCTTTCGGTTTCAATAAACTCAAATCTTTCGACAAATTTTTCTATAGTTTTATTTATTGCATTCTCAGGATTTATGTTTAAAAACCTACTTACATTTACTATAGCAAATATTAAATCCCCTATTTCTAATTCTAGATTTTCTTTATTATTGTTCTCTATTTCCTGTATTACTTCATTAAGCTCTTCATGGAGCTTCTCTATTGCTCCATTTACATGCTCCCAATCAAATCCAACATCAGCAGCTCTTTGCTGCACCTTGTAGCTTCTCATAAGCGAAGGAAGGCTTTTAGGTATGTCTTTAAGTCTCTCAGTATATGTTTTTATGTTTTTTTCCTCAGCCTTCATATCATTCCAATTTTTTAAGGCCTCATATACATTATCTGCTGTTTTATCTAAAAACACATGTGGATGTCTATAGATAAGCTTTTTACAGATATTTGTTGTCACATCCCAGAAGTTAAAATATCCTTCCTCTTTACCTATTTGACTTTGAAATACTACTTGTAAAAGCAAATCGCCTAATTCATCTGCTAAGGCATCCATGTCCTCATTGTTAATTGCGTCTACAACTTCATAGGCTTCTTCAATTATATATTCTCTTAATGATACATGGGTTTGCTCTGCATCCCAAGGGCATCCTTCCTCCCCTCTTAGCTTTTCCATTATTCTAATTAAATCATAAATGTCATATATGGATTTGTCCTTTACTCTAGGTACATATATGCTTGTTAAATAGCCTATATTGTCTACCCTGTCCAGTTCATAAAGAGGAATCTTGACTATTTCTTCATCCTTTTTAATACCAGCTGAACTTATAACATATATTTCATGCTCATCTCCATATATTTCAGCAAGAGCAAGCTTAACCTCTGAAGCTCTCATTTTATCATACACTTGAGTTATAATACAGTCAATATTTATATCGACACTTATTTCCTTTATGTTAAGTCCATCTATTACTTTTAGACCATTTATAGGGTCATGTCCTACTGCTAAGATTATTGGCTCAATAAAGCTTAAACCTGGTACTATCTCTAACTCTATCTTTCCCTGTTTTTCAAGGCTTATAAGCATTGCCACTGTTTTTTCAGCAACTAATGGATGACCAGGTACACAATAAGTAATATGACCATGTTTTTGGGACTTTGTTACTAAATCTTGAGTTATATGCTCATAGACCTTTTCAAAGCTTGCTTCTATCTCATAAGCATAGTCATATGAGTTATATTCTATACCTTTTTGGTCTAAATATTCGACTGTAGGGTGCTTTTCTGTTCTCAAAAAAACCTTATTGCCATTACCTATAATTTCTATAGCACCTAATGTGAGTGAACTAACATCACCTGGCCCTAACCCTACCACTGTAATTTTACCCATGTTTACCTCCATATTTACAATTAGCTTTGACAATTTTTCCTTCATTTATACCTGCCATTAGCCTCTTAGAAGCCCTTTTGACTTTAATTTTTTTGCTATTACTTCTCCTTTAGGTAAAAGTTCAAAATCTTCAGTCGTTAATGCACCTGTTAAAAGGAGAGCTATTATATATACTACCCCACCTACTCCTATAGATAAAACAGTTGAAATCTTACTTCCTAACAGAAGAACTGAATATCTATAAACAGCCCATACAGTAACTGTCATTATAAATGTAGATATTATGGGCTTTAAAAAAGTGTCCTTAAATTTAAATTGGACCTTAGTATACCTTTTAACTTCAATAAAATTTAGTATGGCAGCGACTAAATAAGCCATTATTGTACTTATTGCAGCTCCTTTTATATTTATTGAAGGTATACCTGTTAATATATAAGTAAATATTGTTTTTACTACAGCTCCTATAGCTAGGTTTTTAACAGGCACCATTATCTTTCCTATACCCTGAAGTATGGCTGTAAGAGATTGTATCAATGTTAAAAACACTAAGCTAAGTGCCAAAACTTGAAGTATTGCTCCGGTGCTCTGCATTTGAGATAAATCATAATTATAATATAAAAGATCAATAATAGGTGTAGACAATATGAATAAGCCAAATGCTGATGGTAAGCCTATAAGTAAGGTTACACGAACCCCAGATTTAGTTATATTACGAATACTTTCAAAGTTTTTCTTTGCAAATGCACTAGATACTGCTGGTACCAAACTTATGGCTATTGCCATGGATAATACCTGAGGAAGATTGATTAAGGTTTGTGCATTGCCTGTAAGTTGTCCATATAGTGCTGTCGCTTCCTTTTGTGTAAAGCCTATTTCTTGTAGTCTTCTCATAATAAGAAAGGTATCTATGGTACTAATTATAGGAAGTATGGATGCACCAATAGTTATAGGTATGGCTATAACTAATATATCTTTTACTATTTTCCCTACACTTTCAGGCTTAGTAGCTACACTTTTGTCCATTTCATGTAAAATGTTTTTTCTTTCTTTAAAATATATAATAACAATTATTATAGTACCTGCAATACCGCCAGCAGATGCTCCAAATGAAGCTCCACCTGCTGCTTGTGGGAGTCCTAAACCTACTAGCTGATATGCAAGGAATAAGCCTATGGAAACTCTAAATAGTTGCTCTACAAACTGAGACATTGCCGTTGGAACCATGGTCTGTCGCCCTTGAAAATATCCTCTAAATGCAGACATTATTGGAACGAAGAATAATGCAGGTGACATGGCGATTAGAGAATAATAAGCATCTTCGTTGCCTACTAGTTCTACTATATATCCTGCCGTAAAAAAAACAAATATGGATGTAATTATACCTGCAAAAAGAAAACCCATAAATGATATTTTAAAAACTCTATGAGCTCCTCTATAATCCTGCAAGGCTCTCTTTTCTGAAACAATTTTAGCAATTGCTGTTGGAAATCCTGATGTAGATATGGCAACTAAAAGAACATACAAAGGATAGGCGGTTTGATAATAACCCATACCTTCGTCCCCTATCATATTCGAGAGGGGAATTCTATAGAATGCTCCTAAAATCTTTACTATAAGGCCTGATACCCCTAATATAGCTGCTCCTTTTAAAAAGTTATCTCTAGTCATAATTGCCTCCTGGTATTCTTATTAAAGATAAACAGATATAGAAATCCGTAAGTATTATTATATCAAATTTAGAAAGGATAATGAATATAAAATATGTTAAAGTTGGACTTTTCTACTGGCTATAATAATTAAAGCCTACTTTTTATTTAGTAGGCTTTAAGTAAATTATTGTTCCATTTGTTTTGATAAAAATCCTGCTGCTGTTTCTGCTAGTTTAGTTTCTATATCTCCCATTTTTGCATTTGGCTCCTTTGATACTAAAACCACTGCCCCAATTGGGTCTCCTTGTGTAACTATAGGTGCTATGATTTGACTAGTGTATTTTTCTGGATTCAATTCATCAGAGGCTAGTCTAATAGGCTTAGTTGTACCTGTTGCCACATAGGTTTCTTTGCTTTCCATAATTTTCTCTAGTTCAGGACTTACTCTTTTATCTAAGTACTCTTTTTTAGATCCTCCTGATATTGCAACTATAGTATCCCTATCACAAATAACTGAAGTATGGCTTATGTTTTCATATAAAGACTCTGCGTATTCAGTAGCGAATTCATTTAGTTCCCCTATAGGTGAATATTTTTTTAGGATTACTTCTCCTTCCCTATCAGTAAATATTTCTAAAGGATCTCCTTCTCTTATCCTAAGAGTTCGCCTGATTTCTTTTGGTATTACCACTCTGCCAAGATCATCTATTCTCCTTACAATTCCAGTAGCCTTCACTTTTTTCCCTCCTCAATTGTAAAATGTAAATATATAACTTTCTATGTGTACTTATTATTTTACTATTAAGATTATTTTATGCATACATGGTAATTTTATAGCAAATAAAAATTAAAGACGGCCAATCAATGGCCGTCTCAGTTTAGTTGTTGTCTTTATTCTCTTCTTTGTTTTCTTCTTTATTTGCTTCATCTGTATCTTTGTTCTCTACTTTTTCCTCTTTAATTAAATATTCTACCTTGGCTGTGTCCCTTAACTCTTTAATCTTTTCTTCAAATTTTTCTGATTGTTGGTTTTGCAGTACTGCTATTATATCATCTTTAACTTCTTCAAAAGATTCTTTTCTATCAACAAGCTTAATTATATGATAGCCAAAATCTGTTTTAACTACATCGCTGATTTCACCAGGCTTTAATTCAAATGCTGCTTCTGAAAATTCAGGAACCATTCTATCCTTAGTGAAATAACCTAAGTCTCCTTTTCTCTCTTCTGCACCTGGCTCAATTGATAGTTTTGTTAAGTCGTCAAAGTTTTCCCCAGCATTGATTTTTTTCAATATATCCTTAGCCTCTTCCTCTGTATTAACTAATATATGGCTTGCCTTAACAGAAATATATAAATCCTTATTTTTTTCATAAAGATTTTTTGCATCCTCTTCAGAGATAATTGACTCATAAAATTTATCTCTATACTTTCCAATAACCATGTCCTTTTCCATTCTGCTTCTTATATACTCATCTGTCATATGGTTCTGCTGTAATATTTCTTTAAGCTTTTCCTTGCCGCCTACTGATTCAGTAAATTCATTTATAGCTTCGTCTAATTCATCTTTAGTTAGCTTAATCTTTTCCTTTTCTGCAGCCTGTAATATGACTTCTTCAATAATAATATTTTCTAATACTATATTCTTTAATTCTTCTTCAAAAGTTTTTCCATTACCCATATCTCTTGACATTACATCTGAGCCTAACTGGCTTTCATAAATCCTTTTATTTATATCAAAGTTTAAATCAAAATCGGATTTTGATATAATCTTTCCATTTACAGTTGCAACACCTTCTTCCTTTGACACATTGCAACCACTTAGTACCAGTACTACTGATAATATCAAAAACGTAATTAGTAATATCTTTTTGTTGAGTCTATTTTGCACCAAAATCCCTCCCTATTTTATGCCTGTTTACATACATACTATTATATCTTATTTGTACCTATATGAAAACCACTAATTTTTTCAATAATTTTTTCAAGCTCTGACAATATACCTTCTTGCGACTTATTCATGAGCTTGTATTTAAAGCTAGGATTCTTAGATACATCAAAAATCATTCTTCTACCATAGGAAACAACCAATTCGTTCATAATCTCTGGTGTAATATATTCTAAGGACTTAAATTCTATTTTAATAATATCATCATTTTGAAACAGTGATATTATCTTCCCTTTGATACATAAAGATTTAATATATGATATTCTTAATAGATTAACAACTTCATTTGGAACATCTCCAAATCGATCTATTATCTCTTCTAAAACGTCAGAGTAGTCTTCTTTGTTGTTAATAGATGAAATCCTCTTATATATCTCTACTTTTTGTTCTTCATCCTGGATATATTTATTCGGTATATATCCATCTATATTAAGCTCTATAGAAGTATCTACTATTTCCTCTCTTCGTTCTCCTTTCAGTTTCTTTATAGATTCATCAAGGAATTTAATATATAAATCATAGCCTATAGCAGCCATCTGTCCATGCTGCTCTGCTCCCAACAAATTTCCTGCTCCTCTAATCTCTAAATCTCTCATAGCTATTTTGAAACCGGAACCAAACTCAGTAAATTCCTTTATTGCCTTTAGTCTTTTTTCCGCAACCTCGGTTAAAACCTTGTTTTTTTCATAAGTGAAATAAGCATAAGCTACTCTATTGGAACGTCCTACCCTTCCCCTTAATTGATATAATTGTGAAAGCCCCATTTTGTCTGCATCATGAATTATAATTGTATTTACATTAGGTATGTCTAGACCTGTTTCAATAATGGTTGTACACACTAACACATCAGTTTCCCTGCTTAAAAAGTCCATCATGACTCTTTCTAGCTCTCTTTCACTCATTTGTCCATGTCCAATGGCTACTCTTGCCTCTGGAACTAGGGCTTTAATTTTTGAAGCAAATTGCTGTATGCTTTGGACTCTATTATAAAGATAATAAACCTGTCCCTGCCTACTAAGCTCTCTTATAATTGCATCCTTGACTATTTGATCATTATGCTCCACTACATATGTCTGGACAGGATATCTTTCCTCGGGAGGCTCTTCAATAACACTCATATCTCTAATACCTATTAAAGACATGTGAAGGGTCCTCGGTATAGGAGTAGCAGTTAATGTGAGGACATCTATTGATTCCTTCATGATTTTTATAGTTTCCTTATGCTTTACTCCAAATCTTTGCTCTTCATCTATAATAAGTAAGCCCAAATCTTTATATTTTACATCCTTAGATAATAATCTATGAGTTCCTACTACTATGTCTAGGTTTCCACTTTTCAAATCATTTATTATTTTCTTTTGCTGATTAGCAGTTCTAAATCGACTTAGCATTTCAGCTTTAACCGGAAATTGGTTAAACCTTTCGATTATGGTGTTATAATGCTGTTGTGCAAGTATAGTTGTAGGTACTAAAATAGCTACCTGTTTCCCATCCATTATGGCTTTAAATGCAGCTCTTAATGCTACTTCCGTCTTGCCATAGCCCACATCTCCACATAATAGCCTATCCATAGGTCTATCCTTTTCCATATCACCTTTTATTTCTTCTATGCATCTAAGTTGATCCTCTGTTTCCTCATAAGGAAAAGCATCATCAAATTGTTTTTGCCATGGTGTATCTTGAGAAAACTTAAAACCTTTAATACTTTCTCTAGTAGCATATAGCTTTATTAAATCATTTGCCATATCTTCTATAGCTTTTTTGACCTTTGTCTTAGTTTTTGCCCATTCGCTACTTCCAAGCTTGTTTATTTTAGGCTGGACTGCGTCTGAGCCAATATATTTTTGAATTAAATTCATCTGATCAATTGGAACATAAAGCTTATCTTCACCTGAATATTTAATGGCTAAATAGTCTTTTTTTACTCCTTGTACCTTTAGCTGCTCTACTCCTATATATTTACCAATACCATGAGCTTCATGGACCACATGATCGCCTATATTTAAATCTGTAAAGGATTCAATCTTAGTAGTGTCCTTTCTTGCCTTTACTGGTCTAGTTTTCTTGTAGGTTCCAAAGGCTTCCTTGTCACTAATTATAGCAAATTTAAGGTTTGTATATTCAAATCCTCTGCTAATGCTCCCATGGGTTACAAATACTTGACCTGATTTTATTTCTCTATGAGGGTCATCTACATAGCTGCATTCTATATTCATTTCCAAAAGACTTTGTGCAAGTCTAATTCCTCTTTCCTTAGTTCCTGAAAGAATTATGGTTTTATATCCCCTATATTTTAAATATTTTAGCTCATCTGCTAGTAACTCTATTTTATTATGGAAGGATTGCATACCTTTTGTATTAAAGTTTATAATAGCCTTTGGCATGAAGCGTGGATTGTTTTTAAGAAGATTAGTAGTGGTAATACTGGTCATGCTGTGTATTTTTTCTACGATAGCATCATAGGTATGAAAAATATCCTGATGTCTAGACAAGACTTCTCCTCTTTCAAATAAATCCGTATATCTATTTATAAAATCCTCTTTAATACCTTTTACACTTTCCTCTATTCTTTGTGGTTCATCGACTATGACTAATGAATCATTTTTAAAATATTCAAGGATATTAGAAAGTTCCTGCTTGAAATAAGGCACTAATAGGTCAATATTTCCTATGCTTAAGCCATTAGATAGTCTTTGAATATAGTGGCCGTATTTTTCTGTTAGACTATCTATTATTTCTACTTCTCCTTTTTTTTGTAGCTTTTTGATCCGTGCATTTAAGTCAATTTCCATTTCATTTGCTATGCTTTCAGCCTCTCCTTTTAGAATCAATATCTCTTTTATCGGAGGTATGCGTATACTGGATAAATTGTCGATAGACCTTTGTGTTTTTAAATCAAAAATTCTTATAGAATCTATTTCATCATCAAAGAGTTCTATTCTAAAGGGATTAAGTGAGTTAACTGGGAAAAGGTCGATTATTCCGCCCCTTATACTAAATTGTCCTACTCCTTCTACCATATGGACTCTTTCATAGCCTTGAACAACCAACGTGTCTGCAATATTATTCAAATCAACAACTTGGCCTAATTCAATATCTATTGTATATGCCTTAATTGCTGACTTGCTCATTATTTTGCTTATAGCTCCTTTAACAGATGCAACTACTACAATGTTTTCTTCCTTTGATAATCTATCTAATACCTTTACTCTCTGATTTGATATTTCATGGCTGTAGGCTTCTATATCATACAAAACTACTTCTTTGCTTGGAAATAGCTCACTATTGTCATTGCAAAAAAAGCTTAAATCTTCTAATATTTTTTTTGCTCTTAGTTCGTCATAAGTCATTATAAGTATTTGCCTGTCTAAATGCTGATTAAGCCCATATATTATATGAGCTATATTCTCCTCTGATAATCCATGAAGTGCAATAGGCGAGGACTTCTTATTTATTTCTTTAGTCAATTGGTCATATGAAGACAGATTCTTTAGACTGTCTATAAACATATTAACCTTCATAAAACCAGCTCCTCGTTAAACACCTTTAGCCCAGGCTAAGCACCTGGGCTATCTGTATTTTGATTGAATTCATTCATTGCAGTATTTATTCCGTGAGTAACAATCTTTTCAACTGCCTTGGCAGCTTGTTCAATAGTGCTATCTATGGTAATCCTGTCGTCCTTAGAAAACCTACTTAGTACGAAGTCAGCTAAATCTTGGTGCTCTTTAGGTTTACCAATTCCAATCTTTACCCTTGGGAAGTTATCACTTTGGAGTAAATGAATGATAGATTTCATTCCATTATGTGTACCAGCACTTCCTTTTGTTCTTATTCTTAAGGCTCCATATTTTATGTCTACATCATCGACTATAACTATTAAGTTCTCTAATGGTATTTTATAAAAATTCAATAGTTCAAGTACACTTTCCCCACTTCTATTCATATAAGTCTGTGGTTTAGCTAAAAGTACCTTTTGTCCACCTATTTGAGCTTCACCATATACTGCCTTAAATTTAATCTTAGTAACCTTTACATTATTCCTCTGGGCAATACAATCTATTGTATCAAAACCTACATTATGCCTAGTTCCCTTATATTGATTACCAGGGTTGCCCAGTCCTATTACCGCGTACAAAAAACCAACTCCCTTTTGAGCCTAATCAAATAATCTGCTCACTGATTCATTTTTATATATCCTTCTTATAGCTTCTGCTATTAAAGGTGCTACTGATACTACTTCAATTTTGTCTATTTTCTTTTCTTCTGTCAGTGGAATTGTATCTGTTACTACTAGCTTTTCTATTACAGAGTTTTCTATTCTTTCAATAGCAGGTCCCGAAAGAACTGCATGTGTGCAGCATGCAAACACTCTTTTAGCACCAAAGTCTTTCAAAACACTTGCCGCCTTAGTCATTGAACCTGCTGTATCTATAATATCATCTACTATTATAGCATCTTTTCCTTCTATATCCCCTATTACATTCATTACTTCTGATACATTTGCTTTTGGTCTTCTCTTCTCAATAATTGCAATAGGCAAGTCTAAAATACTAGCAAAGTTTCTAGCCCTTTGAACTCCACCTACATCGGGAGACACCACTACGGTATCCCCAATTAGCTTTCTTTTACAATATTCTGCTAATATAGGGCCCCCAAATAAGTGGTCAACAGGAATGTCAAAGTATCCTTGGATCTGAGCAGCATGTAAGTCCATCGTTATTATTCTATCTGGCCCTGATATTTCAAGAAGATCTGCAACAAGCTTTGCTGTAATTGGGTCTCTTGCTTTTGCTTTCCTATCTTGTCTTGCATAGCCATAGTAAGGTACTACTGCATTAATTCTTCCTGCCGAAGCTCTTTTTAATGCATCAATCATAATTAATAGCTCCATAAGGCTTTCATTTACTGGTGGGCATGTAGGCTGAATCACGAACACATCAAATCCTCTTACAGTTTCATTAATGTTTACTGAAATTTCCCCATCACTAAATCTACCTACGACACTGTCTCCTAAAGTTTCTCCAAGTTCTGTACAAATCTTTTGAGCTAATTCTTTATTTGCATTTCCTGAAAAAATTTTCAAGTCTCTTCCGCTAATGTTCATTTATATATTCCTCCTACTAGAAATTATTTTATTAATCCTTTTTTTTCTACCCAGTCTCCTTTGTTAACTTGTCTAGCTCTAGCTATAGAAAGGCTTTTTTTAGGCACTTTATCTGTAATAGTAGAGCCTGCAGCAACATAAGCTCCTTCTTCCACTTCAACAGGAGCAATAAGGTTAACATTACAGCCTATAAAAGCATTATCCTGTACTATTGTCTTATGCTTATTTTTTCCATCATAGTTTACAAACACAGTACCACAGCCTATGTTTACACCCTTTCCTACATAGGCATCTCCAATATATGAAAGATGAGAAGCTTTAGAGTTATCATCAACTTTTGAATTTTTAACTTCAACAAAATCTCCTATCTTTACATTCTTTCCTATTTCACTATTTGGCCTTATGTATGCATAAGGACCTATATGTGAATCATCATCTATTTTGCTTTCTATAATTGTTGACATTTGAATGTCTACTCTATCTCCAATTTTACAATTTACAATTCTACTGTTATGTCCTATTATACAATCTTCACCTATCCTCGTGTTTCCTTCTATTATCGCTCCCGGATATATAATAGTATCCCTCTCTATAGCCACTTCACTATCAATATAAGTATTGTCAGGATTTATAATTGTAATCCCATTAATCATGTGTTTGTTGTTAATCCTTTTTCTCATTATTTTTTCGGCTTCAGCAAGCTGTATTCTTGAGTTAATTCCTGCAATTTCTTCATTATCCCTTATCTTATATCCACCTATAGTAAAGCCCAATTCATTTAATATTTTTATAGCATCAGTAATATAGTATTCATTTTGTGCATTGTTATTGTCTAAATTTTCTAGTGCTAATTTTAGACTTTTGCCATTAAAGCAATAAATCCCCGAATTGATTTCTTTAATACCTTTTTCTTCATCACTAGCATCCTTGTGCTCAACTATAGCCGTTACATTTCCTGCATTATCTCTAATTATTCTTCCATAGCCTGCTGGGTCGTTGAAATCTGCACTCAGAACTGTCCCCTCATAGTCTCCCTTTTTGTGAAATTCTATGAGTTTAGTCAATGTATCACTTGTTATTAAAGGAGTATCTCCATAAAGAATTACTACACAGCTATTGTCTTCTATATAGTCTTTTGCTTGCATTACAGCAAAACCAGTTCCGTATGGAACACCTTCTCCTACAGGCTGCTCTACGAATTGAACATTTTCTTTAATCTTTTCTCTTACTATATTTCCACCATGTCCTACTACTACTATGTTTTTGTCTATACCAGAAGCCTTAGAAACATTTATTACATGGCTTAATAATGGTTTACCACATATACTATGCATAACCTTTGGAAGCTTAGATTTCATTCTAGTACCTTCTCCAGCAGCAAGTATAATAGAAAGAAACATTTTTCTCACTCCTTATATCCAGATGCAATTATTATTCCCTACTATAGATAATGTCAAAAAAATTATATCTATTCATTTATACATCCGAGTTTGTTTATTGTCTACCAAATATAAATATAATCTATTAGGTGTAAAAAAACAAGATGGTAGCAAAAATTATGTATACAGTATAATAAATTAAGGCTCCAATTATGAAACAAATATTACAAAAAAGTAAAAAGGGTCCATAGACCCTTTAATTTACTCCTCACTCATTGCTTTTTCATACTCTTCAAAAACTGCTTTTTGTATAGCATTTCTTGTTTCTGAATTAATTGGATGAGCTATATCTCTAAATTCACCATCTGCCATTTTCCTACTAGGCATAGCGATAAATAGCCCGTTTTGCCCTTCAATTATTTTAATATCATGTACTACAAATTCTTCATCGAATGTAACTGAAACTATGGCCTTCATTTTTCCTTCATTATTAACTTTTCTGACTCTTACGTCTGTTACCTTCATGAATTCACCACCTTCCCACGGGGTCTTAAATCTGAATTTGCTTAAATTTAATATTCTCTACTTTTTTGGTAAATCCTTCTTTTAAATATAAAAAAATTTGTAATTTTGTGTATTTATATAATAAAAGTAAAATTTGGTTTTACTTTTATTGTTTATTAATATGGATAGTGTGTTATATTTATATTGATACAGTTATGTAAACAAATTTTCTTTTCCATATAATACCTAATAACCATGAATATTATACCACCTTTTTATATGTTTTATTCACTCTATACTTGAAATATTGTAGATATAAATATTCTCTTTTTAAAATCTAGCTATTATGGTATAATCATCACTGTATCATCAGAAGTCACTATAGAATATATTAATAATAGTATAATTATTGGCAATAATATGAATAATCATCTTATTCCCTGTCAGGAGGTATTTAAATGTTTTCGTTTGATATACATAGTCATAGCTTTTCACAAGTTCATTTTATAGGAATTGGTGGAATAAGCATGAGTGGTTTAGCTGAAATACTTTTAGAGAATGGATATAAAGTTTCTGGTTCTGATGCTAAGTCCTCTAATATATTAAAAAGACTTGAAAATAAAGGTGCTATAGTAAGCATTGGACATAATAAAGATAATATTAATGGTGCTGATTTAGTCGTGTATACTGATGCAATAAGTAAGGATAACCCCGAGCTGCTAGAGGCCATAGAAAAAAATATAGTTACTGTAGATAGAGGAACCTTTTTAGGTCAGCTAATGAAGCTATATAAAAATTCTATAGCTGTTTCAGGAACTCATGGTAAAACTACTACTACAGGAATGATGTCTGTAATATTTAATGATTCTCCAATTGATCCTACTATTTTATTAGGAGGAGAGCTTGATTTAATAGGAGGCAATGTAAAAATAGGTAATGGTGAAGTTCTGCTTACTGAAGCATGTGAATATAAAGGAAACATTCTAAAGTTTTTTGCAACTATAGGTGTTATATTAAATATTGATGAGGACCATCTAGATTATTATAAAAACTTAAATCATATTATAGATACTTTTTCTGACTTTGCTAAGATAATACCCCAAAATGGATACATCATTGCAAATAATGATGATGATAACGTTAAAAAAGCAATAAGAAGTGCAAATTGTAATATAATAACATTTGGGATTGAAAATGACTCAGATTACAAAGCTACTCATATTTCCTTTAATGGAAAGGGAACTCCTTCTTTTAGACTAATAGTTAATAATAAGGAATCTTACGATGTGGCTTTAAATACAATGGGAACTCATAATATATATAATGCACTAGCTGCTATAGCTACTACACATACCTGCGGGGTTCCAATGGACACAATTATTAGTTCAATTGCTATGTATAAGGGAACTCATAGAAGACTTGAATATAAGGGGCAAGTTAATGGTGCTGCAATAATCGATGATTATGCACATCATCCTACTGAAGTTAAGGCTACATTGTCTGCTTTAAGAAATTCTTCTTCTAGCAGAATACTTTGTGCTTTTCAGCCCCATACCTATACAAGAACTAAATCTCTTTTAAATGAGTTTGCCCATTCTTTTTATGACGCTGACAAGGTTTTAGTAACTGATATATATGCGGCTAGAGAAAAGGATACTGGTGCCATTCATTCAAGGGATTTGGTCAATGAGCTATTAAACAATGGTGTTGATGCTGAATACTTAGGTACCTTTGAGAATATAAGCAACTATATTAAAGATAATGCTTCTAATGGAGACATAATAGTCACTATGGGAGCAGGGGATATTTATATGGTTGGGGAGATGCTGCTTGAGTAAAAAACAAATATTAATTGAAGTATAACATAAAAGCCTGCTTTTGCAGGCTTTTCTCATTCATACTTAATCATTCTGTTTATTTTCATTGCTTGAATCTTGGCTTTCATCAAGATTTTCTGATGGAACCTCATATATTTTCATCATCATTTCTTTTACTTGTATAGGATCATGAATAAAATAAGACAATGTTGTTCTTCCATACGTCCTATCTTCTGCTACACCTGGCAATGTAGTCATAGAAATATCGTCCACGCTAATACCTATTGCACCAGCAGCATAGCCTAAAGCATCCTTTAGACTTACATCAGTCCTTACATAATCAAAGCTAGTTTTTACTACATTAACAATCTTTAAGCTTAGTGATTTTTTTATTGCAGATTTTATAAACTGCTGTTGAGCTCTTATTCTTCCTAAGTCTCCGTCAGGATATCCTACAGTCTTATCACTATTATGTCTATATCTTAAGAATTTTACTGATTGTTCTCCGTTTAGCACTTGTTTTCCTTTTGGTATATCTATGCGTAATGGCGGCTTATCTGCTGGATCATAATAATCCATGTGAAAAGGTACATTCACTTCAACCCCACCAAGAGAATCTACAATCTTTTCTACCCCTTTATAATCTACCATTATATAGTGGTGAACAGGTACTTGTCCTAATATTTCTTCTACTGCTCTTTTTGTTCCCTCAGCTTTACTTCTTCCATATACTGCATTTAGCTTTCTTAGATCTCCACTTTCATAACCTTTTGTATAATAATATGTGTCTCTAGGTACAGATATCATATCTACTTTGTTGCCTTTAGGGTCAAAGCTGGCAAATATTATAGTGTCTGATCTAGCACCTTCCATTCCCATAAGCAAAAAATTTACCCTTTTACTAGATTCTATGGCTATTTGAAAAGGATCCTTAGGCTTATCTGCTTCTGCGTTTTCTTCTTCCCTCTCTTTTTCGTCTGTATAATCTGGCTGTTCCTCTGGTGGTTCATATATTTTAGAATAAGTATATACCCCTGCTCCTATAGCTAAAGCAAAGCAAGCAAAAGCTATGGAAAAAATTTTTATAAACTGCTTCAATATGCACACCTACTTTCAGCTTAATAATAGATATAATTTCGTTTTATATCTATATTATAAATATTACAGTTATGAAAATTATAACATATTAAAAAAGCTTAGAAGATTAAGATTATATTACAAATTTTAAATTTGACAAGATGAACAGAAATATTTTAATTTTATAATTACTTTAGACCTTGGCTCTCTAATTTTTGTTCCACAAAAACTCTCTCTAAAACAAAATATATCCACAGAGTATAATAATATACCTGTGGATATGTACATCTGTGTCAAAAAATAATAACGATATTATTTTTCCTTTAATAAATCTCTAATTTCAGTAAGCAAAAGCTCTTCCTTAGTTGGTGCTGGAGGAGGAGCTGGTTTATCCTCTTCTTTCTTCTTAAATGAATTCAAGGCTTTTATAAAAAGGAATATTGAAAATGCAATAATTAAAAAGTCAAAAATCGACTGTATAAATTGCCCATAATTTAGGAAAATTGCTTCTGAGCCTTCTGTTGCTTCCTTTAATGGTAGTTTTAAGTCTGTAAAGTTTACACCACCAACTAGAAGTCCTAGTAATGGCATAACTACATCATTTACAAGAGAACTAACTATCTTCCCAAATGCTCCCCCTATAATTACCCCTACTGCTAAATCTACTACATTGCCTCTCATTGCGAATTTTTTAAACTCTTTAAGCATAAAAATATGACCTCCCATCTTATATGTTTTTCTATACATATACTTATTCCCTGCTAACAACTTGTCTAAACACTAAGCTGTTTCTTCTGATAAAGTAGCTTCATAATTTTTTACTTCTTTCTTTACATCAAGCCAGTTATTAATCCTAGTTATACCAGGTAATAAGGGTAGTCTATTATAATAACAATCAAATAACAGCACATCTATACCTGCTAATGCTAGCTCTTTAGCATTTTCGTACCTATCTTCAATGAATATATGGCAATCCAACTCTTTAGCCTTGTCCACCTTATAATGGCCCCCTATGAAATATATAGGTGCTTTAGGTAGCTTATGCTCTTCAAACCATTTCTGAGTTGCTTTTGACATTTTTTCTTCCCTTGCAGTTACATAAAATATATTATGTACTTTTGCTAAATCTCTTATTATGTAAGCAGCATCTTCTCTAGCTAAAGCATTTAGATGTATTTCTTCTCCATGTATCTCATAAAATTCAAAGTATTCCTCTACTGTTACTCCCATTATTTCATTTATCTCATATGTTATCACATCTTCTGGCTTTAAATTCTTGTTAAAATATTTATTTGCACTATCTAACCAATAATATGGATCTGTAATGGTTCCATCTATATCTATACAAATATTAAGATTTTTCATGTATACCTCCAATTTATTTATTATCAAGTATTTAAGTATTATAATAGCTAATTTAGAAACTATTATATCATATTTTTAACTCAAAAAGAAAAAGAGAGTTCTTATCTCTCTCTTTCACCATCAATTAATATTTTTACTCTATTGATTTCAATATTTTTTCTAGATCTTCTTACAGCCTCGTTTACTGCCATTACTATACCATTACAGCAAGGAACCTCCATATGGGCTACAGTAACTCCAGTTATATCATTATTTAAGATTATATTAGTTAGCTTTTCCACATAATAGTTAACATCATCTAGCTTTGGACAGCCTATGACTACTGACTTATCTTTCAATAAATCTAAGTGATAATTAGGATAAGCAAATGGTACACAATCTGCTGTAACTAACAATTCTTTGCCATCAAAATAAGTAGCTCTTTCTGGAACAAGCATTAGCTGAACAGGCCATTGAGATAATTGAGGTTTGATTTTTATCTCTATATCTCCTATAGATACAGCTGTTGATGCTTTAGGCTTTTCATTTCTACTTATTGCCATAGCCCTGCTTCCTGGGCAGCCACCTCCATGCCCATGGGCTTGAGAGGTTTGATTTTTGTCTAAGCTCTCCAAATGCTTTGCTGCTGCCTCTTCATCAAATTCATCTGCTTCTCTTTCAATTATTTGAATAGCTCCTACTGGACAATGTCCTATACAGTTTCCTAGTCCATCACAAAGATTTTCTGATATTAGCTTTGCCTTACCATTTATTATTTTAATAGCGCTTTCTGCACAGCCCTTTGTACATAGTCCGCATCCTATGCATTTTTCTTCATCTATATGCATTATTTTCCTAATCGCCATTTTATGCACTCCTTTTTAGTTTTCTGTTTTTTATTATATATTACATTAGCATATAAATGTGTGATAATAAGCAAAAAAAATTGTGATGTTTATCACAATTTTTAAAATCTAGCTTAAATCTATTCCTTTTACTGCAATTTCTTTATTAGGTAGATCTGACACTTGCTTAGACATTTCTAATATAATTTCTTTATCTACTTTAGCATCCTTAAATAAATATACCTTTATTCCATCTACATCATACTCTTGAAAATCCTCAAGAGCCACCGGCTCTCTAGTCCTCACAAAAATTTCAGGTCTTGGACTTCAGCAACTTCCTATTATTTCTGTGTATATTGTAAGAGTTCTTCGTCTTAAGTTTTCAAGATATTGTATAACATCTTCAGAAATGATAATATCCATTTTTTCCCCTCCCATAGATTGTTTAATCTGCCTTAATATTTTTCTTAATATATATAATAGAATTATACCCACTTCTTGGTGAATTATCTTTTATAATAAAAATACATTATTAAACAATTTCATTTTTTACTCAAAAAGGTTATTATATATATAACTAGGCTTTTAGGAGGAGTCAATTTGAAAGATATAAAAAGTAAATTTTCTATGTTTTTAGTTTGCTTAATACTTGGTGTTATACTTTCTATACAGTTTAATACTACTCAAAATGTTACTGATGGAGCTAATCCTATTACTAAATCAAAGGCACTATCTGTTGAAATAGAAAGATTAAGCATTCAAAAAGAAGAGCTTTTAAAAACATTAAATGATATAGAGAGTGATATTAAAGGCTTTGAAGATGAGGTGGCAGAAAAAGATAATTATCTTAAGAGCCTTTACACTGAGTTAGAAAAATATAATATCCTTGTTGGATACAAAGATACACAGGGACCTGGGCTTCAAATAGAAATAGGTGAGCCTGAGGTTGAAGTAACCTTTGATGACGGCACGAATATTATAGCTGCTAATTATGATGCTTTGTTACAAATTATTAGCGGTTTAAATGCTGCTAATGCAGAGGCTATTTCTATAAACGATATAAGGTACACTTCTTATTCAACAATTGAGGAAGAAAACAACTCTTTGATTTTCGATGACCACGTTATTAATACTCCCGTAATAATAAGGGCAATAGGAGATCCAAAAGAGTTAGAAGCTAACCTAACTATAAGAGGCGGAATTATAGATTATGTGAAAAGAAATTTATTCCTAAAAATAAACATTGTAAAAAAAGAAGATATAGTAATACCTGGCCTTCACAAGAAAATTGAGCCAAAATATATCAGACCTGTTGAAAGCTTAAATAGTCAATTATAAAGGCTGGCATTTTGCCAGCCTCTCTTATCCTAATCTTTTTTCTAGTTTTCGTCTTAATTCTTCATACCCTGGCTTTCCTAATAATGCAAACATATTATTTTTATATGCTTCAACTCCAGGCTGGTCAAAGGGATTCACTCCTAGCAAATATCCACTTATGCCACATGCCTTCTGGAAAAAATATATTAGCTTTCCATAGTAAAATTCGTTTATTTCAGGTATGCTAATAATTAAGTTTGGGACCCCTCCGTCTACATGAGCTAAAACAGTTCCCTCAAAAGCTTTTCTATTTACATAGCCTAATGTATCTCCTGCTAAGTAATTTAGACCATCAAGATCGGATTCTTGCCTTTTTATTTCTAGCCTTTCAGCTACACCTTCAATATTAATTACCGTTTCAAATAAATCTCTTCTGCCATCTTGTATATATTGTCCTAAGGAATGAAGGTCTGCTGAAAAGTCTACAGAAGCAGGAAATATTCCCTTTCCTTCCTTTCCTTCGCTTTCTCCATAAAGCTGTTTCCACCACTCTGCTGTATAACGCATTGAGGGTTCATAACTGGCCAATATTTCAATACTTTTACTACTATTATAAAGTAGATTTCTAATGACCGCATATTGATAGCAGTAGTTCTTGTCTAAATCTATAAGGCTATATTCTTCTCTTCCTGATTTTGCTCCATCCATTAGCCTATCTACATCTATACCGCAGACTGCAACAGGCAATAGTCCTACTGGAGTAAGGACAGAAAACCTGCCTCCTATATCATCAGGTATAGTGAATGTTTCATAGCCCTCATCTTCAGCTAATTTTTTAAGTGCTCCTTTTTCCTTGTCTGTAGTTACATATATTCTTTTTGCTGCTTGTTCTTTTCCATATCGCTTTTCCATATATTCCTTAAGTATTCTAAATGCAATAGCTGGTTCTGTCGTTGTACCTGATTTAGATATAACATTAATGCTAATATCCTTATCTTCTACTATTTCTAATAAATCCTTCATGTATCTACTGCTTATATTGTTACCAGCAAAATATATCTCTGGCGAGTTCCTTTTGCTTTTGGGAAGTTGGTTGTAAAATGAATGGCTTAAAGCTTCAATCACAGCCCTTGCCCCTAGATAGGATCCCCCTATGCCTATTACAATTAAAGCATCTGAATCCTTTCTAATCTTCTCTGCAGACTTTTTTAATCGCTGAAATTCTTCCTCATCATAGTTTACAGGATAGTCTAACCATCCTAAAAATTCATTTCCAGATCCTGTTTTATAGTGCAGCATATTATGTACAGTATTTAAACTTTTCTTCATGCTTTCAATGTCTGATTGTGATACTCCTGAGTTTGAATAATCAAAATATAAATTTTTCATATTGCTCCTCCTAAATATATTCAAAAAAGCTGGTTACCCAGCTTATATTAACTCAATAGACAATAATGCAAAATCATCATCTAAGTCCTTGTACTTAAAATTATTAACACCCTTTTCTATATGCTTTAGGAGATTATCTTTATTGTTTTGACATATCTCTATAAGTCTTTCAATCCCAAATAGCTCTCCAGCTTGATTTCTTGTTTCTATAACTCCATCAGTATAGAACAATATTTTATCTCCTTTATTGAGTTTTATCTGCTTTTCCTCATACTTAATTTGTTCAAACAGACAAGTAATTGGATATCCCTTAGCTTCAAGGAGCTCTATATTATTATTAATTAGTAGAGGAATACAATTGTGACCTCCATTCACATATTTGAAAGAGTAGTCTTTTAAATCTAAAACACCATAAAAAATAGTAAAATACTTTTCTGTATCAAGATTTAAATCAAGAAATCTTTTATGCAGCTCAGTAATTGCAGCACCAGGTTCCACATATTCATATTTGATTGATTTCATAGCTTGTCTAACAAACATTGTCATTATTGATGCTGTTATACCATGACCTACTACATCACTAATATATATGCCCATGTGATCCTCATCTATTTTGTATATATCAAATACGTCACCACTTAACATTTCCGATGGGAAGTAAAGGTAATCTATCTTTAATGGCCCTTGAATACCTTTTTGAGGCAATATTTTCTTTTGAATAGTTCTAGCAAAGCTTAAATCTTCACTCATTTTTTCATTTTTTTTAATTATTTCTTGTTCAAGCTTTCTT
This sequence comes from Proteiniborus ethanoligenes, assembly GCF_900107485.1. Classification (NCBI taxonomy): domain Bacteria; kingdom Bacillati; phylum Bacillota; class Clostridia; order Eubacteriales; genus Proteiniborus; species Proteiniborus ethanoligenes. The sequence goes on along the minus strand of NZ_FNQE01000002.1, from coordinate 142,790 downwards.
TCTCTGGTTACATCTCTAAAGACCTCAACAGCAGCATAAATATTTCCTTCTAAATCTTTAACTGGTGAGCTCTTAACAGAATATATTCTGTCTCCTATTATTTCTTCTTTTTCTACAATTTCTCCAGTATTTACTGTAGCATAAGCTATACACCTTTCACAAGCGCATCCCTTACCAATAACAGAATAACACTTCTCACCAACAATACCTTTTCCTAATGCCTTCTCCATTGACTTATTTGCGTAAATTATAGTTCCTTTACGATCTATAACACGTACCCAATCCACCATCCCATCTAATACTTCATAGGATAGTCTTCCATATCTATTAATTTTTTCACTAGCGAGTACTTCTCTAGAGCTTTGGAGCATATTCCTATCCCTCTTTTCCTCATTGAATATGGGCAATGGTAACAATTTTTATGAAAAAACTCGTTTATAGTATTATACCATAGATTCATTGTTTTTCTATAGATAATACTAGACTTATGACGATAAAAAGAAAAAGTTTCAGAATTATAAGCATATTTCAAAATTTTTCTAAATAGCATTTGATATATAGTATATTCTTATTGTATAATTAAGTTAACATGCTATGAGGAGGTGAATCTATTGGATAACTTTAATCAACCAGCATATGCTACGCCAGATAGGAGTTTACTAGAAACCTTAAGTAAGTGGTCTGGATTTGTAGGTATTATGACTATTATAAGTGGTGCTTTTATATGTTTAGGTGCAATAACCACTTTTGGAGTTTCTTTAATTCCTGGAATCATTACAATTATACTAGGCGTAAAGCTTAGAGGAGCTAAAACATCTATAGACAAGTACTTATCAGGTGATGCAAGAGAAATCAACGGTATTTTTGAGAATTTAGGTTCATATTTAAAGCTTCAAGGTATTTTAATCATAATATCATTAGTTCTAGTTGTTCTATCTATAATAATAGGTATTGTAGTTGGAGCTGCTCTATTTAACTCTTTTGGAGGATATTACTAGGATATGCAATAAAAAAACCAGAACATTATAGTTTCTGGTTTTTTATTTTGTAATTTAATACAGGATACACCTTTATTGTTCTCTATTCCTTATTAAATTCAACTTTTTCAAATCTATTTTCTGTGCATCTTGACAATATATATATTAGGTCTGAAAGCCTATTTATATATTTAATTAGATAAGGGTTTATGTCTGTTGCTTTTGATAAAGTAATTATCCTTCTCTCAGCTCTTCTACAAACAGTCCTAGCCACATGCAAATGGGCTGATACCTTACCTTCACCAGGTATTATGAAATAGTTAGGCTTCTCTATTTTTTCAGTATACTCATCTATTTTTTTCTCTAAAAAAATCACATCCTCTTCTTTTATTACCATGGGTCTTTTAGAGGATTCCTCTGTAGCTAGCTCAGCACCTACATCAAATAGCTTTCTTTGTATTCCATGAATAAGACTAAATATCCCCTTATCATTAATATAGTTTTTAGATAATCCTAAAAAGGTATTTAGTTCATCTATAGTTCCATAGCTCTCAACTCTAAAGTCATCTTTATCTACTCTTTTGTTATCAAACAAACTTGTTTGACCCTTGTCTCCTGTTTTAGTATAAACGCCCATGCTTACCTCCAACTAATAAATAATTTCTGTTCTTGTATAAAAATATACCCAATATATTATCCTTTATCCTTTTTTGTGACATATATCACAATTTTATTTGATATCAATCACTGTTTAGATAAACCTATTGATTTATTATAAGTTTATGAACCTAGTTTAAATAACCTTGTTTATGTATGATTTTAATATAATTTATTTTTATAAAGGAGGATTTTCAATGAGTATGTTTTGTTTTCAATGTCAAGAAGCGGCAAAGGGTACTGGCTGTACATTAAGAGGTGTATGTGGTAAGCCTGCAGATGTGGCTAACCTTCAAGATTTACTTATTTACTCACTAAAAGGTATTTCTTTCTACAACAATAGAGCAAGAGAATTAGGTATAGACACTAAAAAAGCTGATAGATTAATAGTTGAAGGCTTATTTATGACAATAACTAATGCTAACTTTGATAAAGCTCGTTTTGTTGCTAGAATAAAGGATGCATTAAAGCTTAGAGACGAAGTTAAGGAATCGGTAGTAAAGGTAGGAGGAAGCATTTCAGATATTACACATGATGCTGCAACATGGTTCTCTGATTCAGAAGAATTATTTGAAGAAAAATCAAGGTATGTAGGTGTTTTAGCTACTGAAAATGAAGATGTAAGATCCTTAAGAGAGCTTTTAATATATGGGCTTAAGGGTATGGCTGCTTATGCAGAGCATGCACTAAATTTAGGTTATGAAGATGATGGAGTATACACATTTATAGGGAAAGCATTAGTAGCTACTACTGACAATACCTTATCAGCAGATGAGTTAGTTGCATTAGTTATGGAATGTGGTAAGTATGGTGTAGACGTAATGGCTTTATTAGATAAAGCAAATACTAGCACTTATGGTCATCCAGAAATAACTTCAGTAAATATAGGTGTAAAAAATAATCCTGCTATATTAGTCAGTGGACATGATTTAAAGGATTTCGAGCAGCTGCTAGAGCAAACTGAAGGCACAGGAGTAGATGTATATACTCATGGTGAAATGCTACCAGCCCATTACTATCCATCATTCAAAAAACATTCTCATTTTGTAGGTAATTATGGAAATGCATGGTGGAAGCAAGATAAGGAATTTGATAGTTTCAATGGACCTATTTTATTAACTACAAACTGTTTAGTTCCTCCAAAGGATTCATATAGGGACAGAGTCTATACTACTGGTGCAGTAGGCTTTGAAGGACTTACTCATATAGTACCTGATGCTAATGGGGAAAAAGACTTCTCCCAAATAATCGAGCATGCTAAAAAATGTGCTTCACCTATTGAAATAGAAACAGGTGAAATAGTTGGTGGATTTGCTCACAATACAGTTCTAAGCCTTGCTGATAAAGTTGTAGATGCTGTTAAATCTGGAGCTATTAAAAGATTTTTCGTCATGGCTGGCTGTGATGGTAGAATGAAATCTAGAGATTACTATACTGAATTTGCAAAGACTTTACCACAGGATACTGTAATTCTTACAGCAGGCTGTGCAAAGTACAAATATAACAAGCTTGAGCTAGGAGATATTGGTGGTATTCCAAGAGTATTAGATGCTGGTCAGTGTAATGACTCCTATTCTCTTGCAGTAATTGCCCTTAAATTAAAGGAAGTATTTGAATTAAATGATATAAATGAACTTCCAATATCATATAATATTGCATGGTACGAGCAAAAAGCTGTAATAGTCCTATTAGCCTTACTGTATTTAGGAGTTAAAAACATCCACTTAGGACCAACTCTACCAGCATTTTTATCAGCAAATGTAGCAAAAGTATTAGTTGATACCTTTGGAATCGGTGGAATCACTAATGTTGAAGATGATATGAAAATGTTCATGGGTGCATAATGGTATAGGAAAAGCTAGGTAATTTTTTACCTAGCTTTATTTATGTCCTTCTTCTGGTACTATGCATATAAATTCAAAGACTTCATTTCCAATGTTCGAAAACTGATGTGTCGTATCTGATGGAACATATGCAAAGGAACCGGCTTCTACATCAATGTCCTTTCCATCTAAGTGTAGTCTGCCCTTGCCACTTACTACATAGTTTATATGTGGCCATGGATGGTTATGCTTTGGCGTGTAGCCTCCTACTTCTATTTCTAAAATACGCATTACATATCCTTCCCATCCTTCTGTAGGTGACACTAGTACTTTCATTGTGGCATCCTTTGCTTGTGGGTTTTCAATTTTCACTGCTTTTATGTCTCCTTTGTGTGAAACTATCATATAAAACCCTCCTTTTTTATGCTGAACAATCGTTAAACTACTGTTACACTACTGTTAAACAATCGTTAAACTACCGTCATACAGGCCTAGGTCCATAGTATTGATAATAATCAACCTTTATTCTGCCATTAAACAGCTTTCTCTTTTTACTTGCTTTTTCCCCATATAACTTTTCAAAATCTTCATTTGAAGTAATAATATACTTAGACCATGTATCTAGCTTATTAAATACCTTACCCATTTCTATATATAATCTTTCAACTTCTTTTTTATCTCCTAGCCTTTCTCCATAAGGAGGATTACATATGATTACTCCATAATCATCATTAACATTAATTTTAGACATATGCTTTACATCAAAGGCTATACAATCGTCTACCCCAGCTTCATATGCATTTTCCTTAGCTGCTTCTATTGCTTTTGGATTTATGTCCGATGCAAATATACGCATATTTAAATCCTGTCTTATGGACTTAAAAGCTTCTTTTCTTGCTTCCTTCCATAAACCATCTCTTATTCTAGGCCATTTTTCAGATGCAAAGCTTCTTTGAAGCCCTGGTGCAATATTTTTCCCAATCATTGCTGCTTCTATGGGTATAGTTCCAGAACCACAGAAAGGGTCTAAAAGGATCCTATTTGGATTCCAATAGCTTAGGCTTACTATTGCAGATGCAAGTGTTTCCTTTATAGGCGCTTCTACATTTTCTACTCTATACCCTCTTTTATGTAGGCCTTCTCCACTAGTATCTATGGTGAGGGTTGCTATATCTTTGAGAATTGACACCTGTATAGTAAATTTAGGTCCATCTTCTTTAAACCATTCTGTTTTGTATTTTTCCTTTAATTTTTCTACTACAGCCTTCTTGACTATTGCCTGGCAATCAGATACACTAAACAGCTTTGAGTCTACAGATTTCCCAGTTACAGTAAACTCTCCATCTTCAGTTATCCACTCATCCCAAGGAAGTGCCTTTGTCCCTTGAAAAAGCTCTTCAAAAGATAATGCTTTAAACTCTCCCATTTTCAATAGAACCCTATCCGCAGTTCTTAGCCATAAGTTTGCTTTTGGAATTGCTGATTCATCACAATTAAATGTTATCTTTCCATTCTCTACTTTAATGTCACTATAGCCTAATTGAATTATCTCACGTTTTACTACTGCTTCAAGTCCAAAAGTTGATGTAGCTATTAATTGTATCATGCTCTCTCTCCTAGAAAATATGTTTATATATATTTTACCAGAAAGAATGATTTTTTACTAACTCATGTATGTTTTTTTTATATTATTTTTTGTTTTTTTTAGATTTTGATGGGTATATTATTAAATATGTATAATATAGATAAATAAATTACACAGGAGGTAGTGTTTAATATGAAATCTTTAAGTCAATTTTTACAGTCTGGAGATTGGAAAGGTGAAAAGCACGTTCCAGTAATACATATTCCTCAAAAAGCAAAAGCAGGAGAAGATATTGAAATTAAAGTTTTAATTGGAGAAGAGATAGGCCATCCAAATACACTTGAGCATCATATTTCTTGGATTAAAGTATTTTTCCATCCTGAAGGAGCTAAATTTCCAATAGAAGTAGGTAACTATAATTATACTGCTCACGGTGAAGGGGAAGTATTTAATGAGCCTTTAACAGTTACAAAAATGAAGGTTAATAAATCAGGTACAGTTTATGCTCTAAGCTATTGTAATATTCATGGTTTGTGGGAAAATTCTGCTGAGTTAGTAATTGAATAATCTAAGCTCTAAATGGGTCTCTTAAATTTTAAGAGACCCATTTATTTTAATATAAAATTCTATCTTAAAAATATTTTGAATAACACTTGACAATAATATATAAAAGGCATAATATATATGACAAATCACATATGTTTTTACTATGAAGGAATTAGTAGTGCTTTATGCTAACATTATAGAGAGTAGGCGGCTGGTGAAAGCCTTCAGTACATAAAGTCACGAATTACGCTCTGGAGTTTTCAATACGAAAGTATTGCGTAAGCTATACGATATAATAGCTAAGAGGCATCTTATTGATGCGAATTAAGGTGGTACCACGGGTCTTCTCGTCCTTATTATGGATAGAAGACCCTTTTTGTATTTAGAAATAATTTTATAAATAGCATAGACAAGGAGGAATTTTAATGAATGTATTTGATGTTTTAATGGAAAGGGGATATATTGCTCAAACTACTCATGAAGAAGAAATCAGAGAGCTTTTAGACAAAGAGTCTGTTACATTTTATATAGGCTTTGACCCTACTGCTGACAGCTTACATGTGGGACATTTCATAGCTATGATGTTTATGGCTCATATGCAAAGAGGAGGACATAAACCTATAGCTCTCCTTGGCGGTGGTACGGCAATGGTTGGTGACCCGTCAGGTAGAACTGACATAAGACAAATGCTTACTAAAGAGAAAATAGAGCATAATGTAAACAGTATTAAAAAACAATTGGAAAAATTCATTGACTTTAGGGATGGCAAAGCTATATTAGTAAACAATGCAGATTGGCTACTGGACTTAAATTATGTTGACTTCTTAAGAGAAGTAGGTACCCATTTCTCTGTTAATAGAATGCTAACTGCTGAATGCTTTAAACAAAGATTAGAAAAAGGCTTATCCTTTTTAGAGTTTAATTATATGCTAATGCAGGGATATGACTTCTATGTATTAAATGAAAAATACGGATGTAAAATGCAATTAGGTGGAAACGATCAATGGTCCAATATGATTGCAGGTATGGAACTAGTAAGAAGAAAGGCTGGTAAACAGGTATATGCTATGACCTGTACTCTTCTTACAAATAGCGAAGGTGATAAAATGGGTAAAACAGCAAAAGGCGCTGTATGGTTAGACCCAGAAAAAACTACACCTTATGAGTTCTACCAATACTGGAGAAATGTTGATGATGAAGATGTTGATAAATGTTTAAGAATGCTAACCTTCGTACCTATGGATGAAGTTAGGAGACTTTCTCAACTAGAAGGTGCCGAAATTAATGAAGCTAAAAAAATATTAGCTTTTGAAGTTACTAAGCTTATCCACGGTGAAGATGAAGCTAGAAAAGCTGCAGAAACTGCAGAAGCCCTATTTGGCAGCGGTGGAGATCTAGAATCCATGCCTACTACAGAGCTTTCAAGCTCCATATTTGAAGAAGGCATAGGTATCTTAAGCTTGCTGACACAGGTAGGACTTACTAAATCAAATGGTGAAGCTAGAAGACTTATCACTCAAGGTGGTATACATGTTGATGATGAGCAGGTAAAGGATCCAGGGATATTAATTACTTTAGACAGTTTTAGAGATAATAAAATAATTATTAGAAAAGGTAAAAAGGTTTATCATTTAATAAAATTAGTGTAAGGCTGATAAAAAACAAACAATGGTTGACTTTTTATTAAAGAATAGTTAGAATTCTAATTATTAGATTTCTAACTATTCTTTTTTGTAAGGTAGGTGATAATATTGAAAGACGAAAAATTAAAAGAGTTATATCCTATTTTTCTCGAATTCGTTCCTTTATTTCATCAAAAGATAAGTTCTTTTTTTAGTAATAATGATGACAATAAATATAGATGTAATAAGAACCAACATAAGGCAATAATGGTTATTGGAAATATGGATAAAGTAACTCCTACCATGCTAGGAAAATATCTAAATTTGAAAAAGGGTAGCTTAACTACTTTAATAGATTCATTAGAAAAATCAAATCTTCTTTATAGAAATATGGATCTTCATGATAGAAGAAAAACTATTCTAAAATTAACAGAGGAAGGTAAAGACTATTTCCATTCAAAAAACAAAGAGCTTGAAAATCAGTTAAAATCCATATTTAGCGTGTTAGAGGAAGAAGAATTAAACAAGTTTATTGATAGCTTCAACAACATAGTCAAAACATTAAAATCGGTTTAGGAGGTATTTATGGACAGAGCAAAATTATTAGGTGAAGAAAAAATTGGGAAATTGTTGCTTAAGTTTTCTATACCAGCAATTGTAGGTATGGTAGTAAACGCAATTTATAATATAGTGGATAGGATTTTTATAGGCAACTTTGTTGATTCCTTAGGCTTAGGAGGCATTACCATAGCTTTCCCAATAATGATTATTATAATGGCTTTTGGTATGCTTATAGGTATAGGAGCAACTTCTTTAATATCTATAAGGCTAGGAGAAGGAAAAAGAGAAGAAGCTGAATTAATATTAGGAAATGCCATGGTTTTATTAATAATTATTTCATTAACTCTTTCTATATTTGGCTTAATATTCTTAGACCCTATTCTTAAGCTGTTTGGAGCAAGTCCACAAATATTACCTTATGCTAAAGAATATTTAAGTATTATTCTATTAGGTGCAGTATTTCAGTCAATAGGTTTTGGTATGAACAACTTTATTCGTGCAGATGGTAGCCCTAAGATGGCTATGGCAACTATGTTAATAGGTGCCATACTTAATACTATACTTGATCCCATTTTTATTATAGTATTTAACATGGGAATTAAGGGTGCTGCTCTCGCAACAATAATATCCCAAGCTGTCTCTGCAGCATGGGTACTTAATTATTTCTTTAGTGGTAAAAGCTCTCTTGTAGTAAAAAAGGAAAATTGGAAACTAAAGCCCCATATTGTTAAAAATATACTTGCTATTGGTTCCGCACCCTTTGCAATGCAGGTTGCAGCTAGTGGCATTACAACATTATTGAATCGTAGTCTGATTACTTATGGTGGAGATTTAGCTGTTTCGGCTTATGGAGCTATAAATAGCTTTTCAACTATATTACTAATGCCTATTTTCGGTATAAATCAAGGTTCTCAACCTATTATTGGTTATAATTATGGAGCTAAAAATTATGATAGAGTGAAGAAAGCTTTTTTACTTGCAATAACAGCAGCCACAACTATTACAATAATTGGATTTGTCGTAACCCGAATGTTTCCTTCTCAGTTAGTAGCTTTATTTAATAGTAAGGACAAAGAGCTTGTCAATATTGGAGCCAATGGAATGAAAATATTCTTCACAATGCTTCCACTTATAGGCTTCCAAATCGTAAGCTCTAACTATTTTCAAGCTACTGGAAAACCAAAGCAAGCAATGCTGCTTAGTTTGTCAAGACAAGTTCTCATGCTTATACCTGCTATACTTATACTTCCACGTTTTTTTGATTTAAATGGAGTATGGATGGCTGGCCCAACTGCTGACTTTTTCTCTTCTCTATTGACGGGAACTTTTATATTAATTGAATTGAAAAAGTTGCAGAAGTTACATTTAGAGAATCAATAGTAAATTCAAAATTTATAGTCTAAACAAAAAACACCTACTATGTTAAGTACTAAATAACATATAGTAGGTGTTTTTTTATCTAAAAAATATATAATTCAATATTTATAACTTTTTAAAATACACTTAATCACAGCTTAACTCGACCAATGCTTTGTTGAAGCTCTTCTGCTAGCTTAGCTAAGCTTTGACTTGCTGACGCAATTTCCTCCATAGATGCTGTTTGCTCCTCTGTAGCAGCTGATACATTTTGTATTTGTCCTGAAACTTCTTTGCTCATACTTTCTAGTTGAACAGAAGATGAAACTACACTCTCGCTTCCTTTAGCCACTTGATTTATAGATTCTGATATAAATACTATTTGCTCACTAACATCTCTTACTAAATTGGCAATATTCTCAAAGGTTTTTTCTGTATGATTAACAGTGTCCATACCCTTATTGACATTATTCATGCCTTCTTCCATAGCTATGTTAGCTTTCTTGATAATTTCATCATTATTTTTAATAAGTTCATATATATCTTCTGTTGCCTGTTGAGATTCCTCAGCTAGTTTTCTAACTTCTTCTGCAACTACAGCAAAACCTCTTCCCTGCTCTCCAGCCCTTGCTGCTTCTATTGCGGCATTTAAGGCGAGTAAATTTGTCTGCTCTGCTATGTTCTGAATCAAGTTTGTCATGTCATTCATCTTTTTAGAACTGTTAGTAACTTCCTCCAATGATTCTTTAACATGCTCTGTACTTTTTGCTATACTATGCATTTGAGAAATTACCTCTTTGATATCATCTCTTCCTGTATTTGATTGTTCAAAAGTCTCTTTACTTAAATTATTTATTTCCTCTGCATTACTATATATTTCTTGGACACTTGCAGATATTTGCTCCATAGATGATGTTACATCTAGTATTTCTCTTAGCTGTTTTTCTGAATTTTGTGCTACCTCTGTAGAAGAAGTAGCTACACTTTGGGAGGCCATCGCCGACTGCTCAGAAATTGCTGTTAATTCTTCAGAAGATGCAGCAACTAGCTCTGCTGAATTCATAACATTTGATATAAATTCTCTTAAATTATATAATATGGTTTGGAAGGCTGTTGCTATTCTTCCTATTTCATCTTCCCTCTCTAAGAAACTTTTATCTATATCTTCGCTAATATCTAAATCAGCAATTCTTTCGGCTCGTTTTGTTACAGCTATAATAGGCTTTGTTATAGACAAGCTAATAAACAATGAAACTACAATACCTAAAGCTATAGCTATTATAGATGTAATCATACTTGAGTTTCTTAAGGTATTTAATCTTACTAGCACTTCTTCTTCAGGTGCAGTTACAGCAATAGACCAGCCTGTATCTCCTATAGGAGCATATCCGTTTAGTTTGTTTTCACCTGCAAAAGTATATGAATATTCTCCTACTTCTCCATTCATCATTTTCTCAAAAAGAATTGCTAAAGTTTTATATTCATCATTCTTCTTCATATTTTCATATTTAAATTCTTCTGACATAGCTAAGCTATGGTCTGGATGTCCAATAATAATACCATCTTTGCTTATAATAAAACCATATCCTGTTTCTTCGTACCTTATATCTTTAACCATATTATTTAAAACACTTGCATCTATATATGCAACAATTGTCCCTATGATTCTTCCATTGTCTTTAAAGGGTACTGATATTGCAATTTTAATTCTATTGTCATCGTCTATAAATGGATCTGATACAAAGCTTTCTCCACTTTTAGCTTTCGCGAAGTAATCTTTATTTGAAATGTTTTCTGATTTTCCATATACTTTATTTATATTTCCATTCAAATCAGATATACCTAAATTCAAATATCCAGAGCGTTCAGTCTCGTCTTTTAAAATTGACTTTTTCTCCTCCCATGAAACTTCTTTGCTTTTTAGTCTTTGTATTGTTCCTAGTACTTCTAATGATGAAGTATATGTTGTTAGCTCTGATTGTACAAAACTTGCAGCACTTTCTGCTAACTGTGGTAAATTATCTTTTACATTATATATTAATGCTTCCTTTGCATTGATATATGATATTATTCCTAAGCCTGCACACATAACAAGTATTAATAGTGTTAATGATAAAGAAATTTTAGCCTTTAAACTTTTTGAACCAAATAATCTTCTTTCTTTTTTCATTCTATATGCCCCCCTAGCAGTATAATATTTGTCACTATGTACTTACGTGGATTTTTGTGTAAAATATATAACAACTGAACCATGTATATAATTGTATTTAAATATTACATTTATGTTACATTTGTTTTATAATTTAATGATTATGCAAGTTTTGGAGAATAAGCTAGAATTTTTAGTTATATTATCTATATTATCACAGGGAAATATAACTTCTTTCTGCGTGTCATGTTTTTGTCATTGACAATGTTGCATTTTCTCTGAAAATCAAATATATATGGTCAATATTAAGCTAATTACTAGCACATAAAGATAGTATTGGGGGTAGCATTATGAAAAGTTGTTTAGAATTTGGGGAATGTTTAAAGCTTATAGTATCATCTCTAAACATAACTTATAATCAATTGGCTAGAGGCATAAATGTAGATCCTTCTTTAGTAAGTAAGTGGATTAATAATAAAAGAGTGCCTCCATATAACTCTAATCATATTCAAAATATAGCAAAATTTATTTCAAGCACAGTATCAAGTAGCCAGCAGGAAAGAAATATTAACGAAGTAATGAAGATGATTAGTAATGAAAAAAGTATTACTTTTAGAAAAGTAGAAGACAAAATAGAGGATATTTTGTTAAATGGACAAGAATATTCCATAGAACAAAAAAATAAAATAGCTGTTAGGTTTAATTCCAATTACATGAGTGTAAAAACTTCAAAAGCAAAGCCTATTTTAATTAATGGTAGCAACAATATATTTCCCCATAATAATGATCATATCTCGACAAGTCATACCATGTGCAGTGAGTGTATGATAACAGGAGAAGAGTACATTTTATCAAATATCTTAAGGATACTTGATGAGGCATCTACAATAAATGGAAAACATCAGGAGCCTATTCTTATCATCTTAAATAGTGGTGTAGAGTTAATTCCATTTAAGCAGGATTTTTACAGACTTGTTGAAAAACTTTTTATTAAAATTCTTGAAAACGATTGGCAAATAGTCATCAATTTGCTACTACATGACAATAAAGGAAATACTCTAAAGACATTAGGATTTATTCAAAAATTCATTAGGTATGAAAGTTTTAAGGTCTTTTATTTCAAAGAAAACAGCCCACAAGCTAGAGGAACAGACATAATAATAGTTCCTACAATTGGAGCAATGGTATGTCTAACGGATTTTTCGCATTACAATTTGAATAATGCATTTTATTTTAAAAATCAAGAAATTATTAATACACTTTTGTACCATCACTATAGATCAATTTCTCATTCTTCCCCATTAATAGTGAGTCGATTTTATTATAGGGATATTTTCTTTTGCAAAAGCAAAACCGAAAATATAGATAGATTAGGAAATAGTTATTTCTATAGTGATGGAATAAATTCGTTAACTATACCCTTAGGCCTTTATAACAAATATCTAAAAATATTTAATACAGCTAAATTAGAGATTGAAGAAAAAAACAAATGGCACGAAACAAAACTAAACGCCTTTTCCAATAGAGTTAAAACGTATATTTATAGAGATATTTACATAAGAGAAGAATTTGAGAATATGATTGATGGTAAAAAACCTTTAACAATTGATGGATACAAGACTTCACTAGAACACAGTATAGATAAAAATGATATTATCAGGTATGTCCATCATCTTATATATTTATTAAAAAAATATAATAACTATGAAATTGCTTTGATAAGCAAAAAAAATAAAAATCTGCTTCCATGCTTTTTTTTTGAGATTAATGGTGTGAGTTCTTTATTTATTAATGCTTGCAATCCCTTAGAAAAAGTATCAAATATTCCTGAAAACCAAAGGTCAGCCTTTAGTTTTTTATTTAATGAGCATATACTTGTTAAAGCTATAAACGAACATTTTTTAGATGCTTGGAAATCAATTCCTGATATTAATAAAAATAAAAATTACATAATAGCTTGGCTTGAAAATATTCTCGAAAAGCTTAAGCAATAACTATTTCTCTAACCATATTAGATGCATAAGCTCTTGTTCGTAAAATCTCCAAACTTATAAAAAGCAAATGAATTTTCATTTGCTTTTTATAAGTTATCTTCTTTTATTATACTGACAAAATTTTTTATAAATCTAGCAGTCATACCCCATATTACATAATCGCCATACACATAAAAATATACAGCTTGCTTTCCTTTATACCAATTATACTCCTTACCGTTTTGTATCATATGATATGGAAAATCTGAATCTGTGGTTACTTCTAGTTTAGTATAATGTGTTTCAGGTTCATTGTTTATAAAAAAGTCTAAAGGTACTGTGAATATGTGGTCTACCTCATCTTCATTGTACTTAATATGGTCTATGTCTAATTCTTCAAGTATCCCAAGAAAACCATATATAGCTCTATTCCCGGATGCTATAAAATCTAGTTCTCCCAAGAGAGTTATGTTTCTAGGATAAATATTTAGCTCTTCGCTGGTTTCTCTAATAGCTGCTTCTGAAAACTTCTCTCCTTTTTCAACCTTTCCACCTGGGAAAGATATTTCATTAGGCTGAGTTTCTAGCTTTTCAGAGCGTACCTCAAATAATACATGCCACTGACCATCTACCATTATAAGAGGCATCAATACAGCATAATTATCCTTTATTTCCATAGGCTTTTTCCGTCTTTTTGAAAATGCATATCTAATATTAGAAATCTCCAATAAAACCACCTCATTATGATACTATCATATTTATTGTAACCTATGAAAAAGTTTTAGAAAATATAATGAGTGCAATAATTCTTATATAAAATTAGAACTTTCCTAGTCCTCATAAATAATTAGGACGGCCACTGAACTGACCGTCCCACCAATTGTTCCAAACACCATTTTAGGCATTTATACTACAATAATTCGTCTCCTTCATTCCAATCTACAGGACATAATCCTCCAGCTTGTAATGCCTTAAGCACACGAAGAGTTTCATCAACACTTCTTCCTATTCCTAGATCATGGACTACCGAATACCTTATTACCCCTTCTGGGTCTATTATAAATAGTCCTCTTAAAGCTATGCCTTCTTCTTCTATAAGGACTCCATAGTCTCTAGATGTAGTCTTTGTTCTATCAGAAGCTAAAGGAAACTTTAGCTTGCCTAGGTCACCTTTTATCCAAGCCTTATGTGAGTGTTCACTATCTGTGCTTATGCCTAAAACTTCTGCCCTTGCTGCTTTAAATTCTTCATATCTATGGCTATAGGCTTTTATCTCTGTAGGACAGACAAAAGTAAAATCTAGTGGATAAAAAAACATTACTAACCACTTACCTTTATAGTCATTTAACTTAACTTCTCCAAAATCTTCTCCATTAGGCAATACTGCCTGCATATTAAAATCTGGTGCTTGTCTCCCAACTATTCTTTCCATATATATTCCTCCTTAGCTTTAAATTTAACTATAGTCTATATATTTATTCCCTAATAGATGATTTTTAAACATACAGGCATTTAGTACATATTTTAACAGGAGGATGAACTTTTTATTATGCTTCATTTATCTCTTCAATTCTTTTTATTATCCTGCTTGAAAGCTTTTCATTTCTTTTTTTCATTTCTTTAAAATAGTTCTTCACATCCCCATAGAAAGGAATAGTTTCTCCAAAGGCTATAATTTCCAAAGCTTGCCTTGCCTTATTAACAACATAATTATCATCATGATTGCCTCCATATTTTATTAAATGAGACAAGGTCAATGATAGTGCTTCCACTACTTTTCCTTGTGGAAAGCTTTTTCCATTAATTTTAGGTAGTTCCTCCCATTCTGAAGGTAGAATATAGGTTTCTTCCTCTATGGCTGATTTAAGAGCTCTTTTAGCAAATCCAACAAGACACCTGCTCCCTATGCATTCTCCACAAATAGATTCTCCAATACAAATATCTTCAACTGCTTTCTTTATTTCATTTGCTTGGTCATACAAGGTAGCAGCAATTTCTTGCATAGGAAGTCTTCTTTCTTCCTTTTTTGCTTTCAAAATTGGTTTCAAAAGTATATATATTAACAAGGTTAAAAAAGAAAAATATATCCCGATGCTAAAACCTGATATATACTCCTTAGGAACTGTTTGGAAGAGCTTTAAGGTCCCAAAAAAAATAAATATTGCCGATGATATAACTTTTATTGTAAATTCAGGAACTTTATCTCCAATAATAGTTCCAATAAATATTCCTAGTCCACTAGTAGCCAGCATTCCTAAAACTGCTCCAAGCAATATAAAGGTTGGATATTCTGAGTCTACAGCTAAAGTCATTGCAGTAAGCTGGGTTTTATCTCCTAATTCTCCAAGAAAAAAGGCTAAGGCCACAGTCAAAACCGGACCAAAGCTCCTTTTATTATCCTCTTTTTCTTCATCATGACTTCTTAAAGCCATGAGTCCAAAAACAATAAACATTAACCCTGCTATTATCTGTATTTTATCTAGTGGTACTAGAGTCGAAAGATACGAGCCTAATACTATGGCTATCCCGTGGTTTAATGCGGAACCGATTAAAACTCCTAATAGTACCTTTTGCACCTTATATTGTGTTGCAAATGTCATTGCCAATATTTGAGTCTTATCTCCCATTTCTGCTACAAAAATAAAGAAAAATGCTTTTACTAGTTCCTGTATCATTTTTATCCCTCGTTTTGTTTTGTTAATATTTCTTCAATTCTTTCAGGACTTACTGGCGGACTAAAAAAGTAGCCTTGTATAACATCTCCACCATTAAGGTTAACAAAATCTAATTGTTCTTGAGTTTCTACTCCTTCAGAAACTGTCTTATATCCAAGTTCACGAGCAAGATTCAATATTATTTTAGTAATAGATCCATCATCTTTTTCTGGATAATCCTTTATAAATTCCCTATCTATTTTTATTACATCAAGATTTAAATCTCTAAGATATCTTAAGGACGAATATCCAGTACCAAAATCATCTATAGAAATCTTGATACCCATATCCTTTAAGGAAGAAAGCTTTTTATTTATGTCTTTTATATCTTCAACTAAAGCATTTTCCGTAATCTCCACACCTAAATATTTACCTTCTAGTCCACATTCTTGTAATATGCTTTTTATATCATCGACTAGTCTCCTATTCTTAAATTGAATAGGAGATAGGTTTACTGAAACGGGAATCTTAGGTAACCCAAGCTTCTGCCATTTTTTGTTTTGCTTACAGGCTTCTAGCATTACCCATCTTCCTATTTGGTCTATAAGACCTAATCTTTCTGCAATAGGTATAAATACAAAAGGTGATACTTGTCCAATCTCGTCGTTATTCCATCTTACTAAAGCTTCTAAGCCTATTATTTTTCCTGTCTTTGTGTCATGCTGCGGTTGGTATAACAAGCTTAATTCCATATTATCAATTGCAGTTCTTAAGAGAGTTTCTATCTTTACATCATTTTGAAGCTGTTCCCTTATACTCTCATCGTAAAAAGCATAATTACCATTATTGCTTTTTGCCGCCCAATCTATTGCTAAATTAACATCCTCTAGAATTCTATAAACATTATCATATGTATTTATTATTGGTAATATTCCAATGATTATATTTATAAATACAATTTCATCATCACAGCTAAAGCCTATGCTAATAGCATTGTTCAGCTCTTCAGCAATACTATCTAAGCTTTGTATTTGCGTATCTATAGTTCCATATACCATAAATACCTCTTTTTCAGTTCTAAATAAGGTTCCAATTCCACTAAAGATTAGTTCAACTCTGTTAATCATATTTACCATAACTTCGTCCATTAGTCTGTATCCATAGCTGGCAACAATCTCATTAAAGTTTGTAATTTTAAAAGATATTACAAATTGTTCTTCATGGCTTGTACTCTTTATGCTCATTTCTTTTGTTAAAATTTCTCTCAAATATTTGTCATTTGGAAGACCTGTCAGCAAGTCATATTTCTCAAGTCTAACAAAATTTTCTTCTATTTTCTTCATTTCTATTGGATCTTGGTATATTCCTACATAATTTATTCGTTTACCGTCTTGTCTTTCTACAGCAGTTATAGTTAAATGCTTAGGAAATATTTCACCGCTCTTTTTTCTATCCCATATTTCGCCTTGCCATCTTCCATATTCATTAATGGCACTATCCATTTCAGTATAAAATTCCTTATCATGAATCCCCGAATGTAGAAATTTAGTGTTTTTGTGCAAAATCTCTTCTAGCCTATATCCAGTCAATTCTTCAAAGCTACTATTAACATAAACTATCTTTCTTTCATTGTTTGTTATTACCATAGGATTCTTTAAATTATCAAATACTATCTTTCCCATCATAATTTTTATATTATCTTTTCTTCTATTATATAAAAGTAGTAAAGCAATAGTTCCTGCTAGAAAAATACTCAAAGCATGAATAGTTTTTAAGTCTGTTATCTTTAATATAAACGCTATGTTTTCAATCATCTACATGTTCCTTTCCTCATTGATGAAGCTAGTAATAAAAATAAATATATATACATTTTACTATAAAATGTATAAAGTTGCTATAAAAAAGTAAAAAGAATAAAAAAACAAAGAATCCTGTAGTATTTTGGATTCTTTAAATATATTGTATTATCCTTATGTATCTTGATTCTATTTATAATTGTACATAAAGCTATTTTATAGCTAGCCTAAGAACTCTTTAATCATATCAATATGTTTTTTTTCTTCTTTGATAATTCCACTTAGTGCTTTATAGCTGTTAGTTTCAGTATCTTCTTTTTTCTTTACAAGCAGTCCTTGTATTCTAATAACAAGAGCTAGATTTTTTTCTTCAAAATCAAGAGCACTCATTAATAGCTGCTTAACATCATCAGCCTCTGTATAGGTGAGTCCCTTTCTAAAGTCTATAATAATTTTAGAAATATTGTCATAAACATCAAAGTCTAGCTGAATATCATCCTTATTCATAATTTCTTTTTTTATTTTGTTATATGTTTCTATGTGCCTTGTTTCTTCCCTAATAAAAGTACCTGCCACAAGCTTTACATGCCCACTTATGTTAGGGCTATCTTTCAACATCTCATAAAGCTCTAGTGATTTTTTTTCTATATCTATTATCTTGTCTATTACATCTATAATTGTGTACATTTCTTAACTTCCTTCCTAGTGTTTTAAGTCATGCTATTAAATTATAACATATGGTTTCAACATTTTTCAACAAAGTTATACATTTAACAGGAACTACAAAAATCCCAAAAAGATTAATAAAATAATTTTGTTTTTTCTATTGATATTTTTATGTTTTTTTGAAAAAATCTAACTATAATAATATACTAAGGAGAATCAAAATGAAAGCTAAAATACTTTTTGAGGACAGGAATATAATAGTAGTAGAAAAGCCTCCTAAAATGCCCTGCCAAAGTGATAAAACTCTAGATGAAGATTTAATGAGTATTCTAATTAATCATTGCGTAGAAAAAGAGGTCTTGAAGGAAAAGCCCTACCTAGGACTTGTTCATAGACTTGACCGACCTGTAGGCGGAGTTCTAGTTCTTGCTAAAACTAAGGAAGCTAATAGAAGCCTATCTAAGCAAATATCTGAACAAGGCTTTTTAAAGGAATATTTAACAATAGTATGTGGTAAGCCTAGTAGTCCATCTGGAGAGTTTAGAGATTATTTGAAGAAGCTTATAACTATTAATATGAGTAAGGTAGTTCCACAAAATACTAAAGGTTCAAAGGAAGCCGTTTTAAAGTACCAGCTTATTGACACTGTAAAAACTAATGAATACGGAGAATTAAGCCTTATGAGTATAAGCTTAGAAACTGGAAGACATCATCAAATTAGAGTTCAGCTTTCTAATGGAGGGATACCTATATGGGGTGACAACAAGTATAATAAAACCTTTATTAAGAAAAAGGAATGGAGTCAAATATCCCTATGGGCACATAAGTTAGCTTTTAAGCATCCAGATAGTAATGAATTAGTAACATTTTATAGCTACCCATATGATGAGTACCCTTGGAATATATTTCATATTAAAAAAAGATGGTTCTAATAACCATCTTTTTACTCTATATCTCTTTAGTATATATACAATATCTGTTTCCTCCACTATTTTTAGCTCTATACATAGACATGTCCGCATTCTTCATTATAGCACGAGCTGTCTCACCTGCTTCAGGATATATGCCTATGCCTATACTAGTGGTTACATGAATATATTCCTCATAAAGAATAAAAGGCGTTTTAAATGCATCTAAGATTCTGTTAGCTAAGCTAATAGCTTCATTTGTATGGTTTATTTCTGTCATCAATACTAAAAATTCATCTCCACCAAATCGGCCAAATACATCTGATTTTCTCACAACTTTATTAACTCTTTCTCCTACTAGCTTTAATACCATATCTCCTGCTTCATGGCCTAATGTATCATTAATATCCTTAAATTTATCTAAATCCAAAATAAGCAAAGCAAACTTGGTATTCCAAACAGATGCTTGAGAAATAGATTTATTTATAGCCTCTGTTAAAAAGGCTCTGTTAGGTAAAGATGTAACAGTATCATAATATGCAAGCTTGTGTATTTCTTTTTGATATAAAAGCAACTCTTTATTAGCTGCTTGGAGCTCCTTTGTCCTTTTATAAACCTCTTTAGATAATTTTTTATTCCATATAATAAAAAGTATAATTATAATAAAAATTACTCCTGTAATTATTGTAATTTCCTTTAAATATGCTTTTATTATATCTTTTCTTTGGGTTATTTCCTCTCCAAACCATTTGCTATATATTTTATCGTATGTTCCATTAGTTTTTAGTCTTTCTAAGCCCTGGTCTAATGTAAGTACTAGGTTTTCATTTCCCATATAAGTTGCAATACCGTATTCTGTTATTCTCATAGGTTCTCCAACTATTTTTACTAAATGAGACATTCTCTCTCTTTGAGAATAATATAACCCTGTAAGCCTGTTACCAACACTAGCATCCACTTCTCCACTTATTAAAGCATTTATAGCTTCTTTCTGATCAGATTTTGTAATTAAAACAATATTAGGTATGTTTTTTAATATTTCGTGATTTATGTCCCCTTCCTGAAGAGCTACCCTTAGTCCTGATAAATCTTCTATGCCTGAAACAATACTAGTGTCCTTCATAACAAAAATACTTTGAGAGTTAATTGCTGTAGGTTTTGTAAACAGAAATTTCTTTTCCCTCTCTTCAGTCTTAGATATACCTTGTATAAGGTCTACTTTTTTTTCTTCAAGAGCTTTTACCGCATTGCTCCATTCCATAGGCATGTACTCAATATGTATTCCTAGCTCAATAGACAATGCATTCATAATGTCTACATTAAACCCCTTAAAAATTCCATTCTCATCTACATATTCATAGGGAGGATGATTGTTGTCACCAGCTACACGCAATGTAATCGATTCGTCAAAAGAAGCATCCTTAGGAGTTCTAGTTACTATAAAGAAACCTACAATAAAAGCTACTAAAATAATTATATAGACCTTCCTTTTCACAGTAATTTCCCCCTTAGCCAATTGTTCCCTAGTAGAACTACAATAAGTAGCTGTTTAAGGCCCTATGCTCTTTACTAATAACAATGATTAATCATGATTTTTACTTCTACATATTCTTTCAAAATCCTTTATTTTTTACCAATTTAATCTATAATTTTTACATAAATAAAAATAGCTACTAGGTTTTATTAAACTAAAACATGAGAGCTATTTTTATGATTTTAAAATTATTCTAATTAGCATTGTGAAGAAAAAATTCCTTTAATCTATGTGTTTATTGAACATTATATTCTCTTTTCGACATTAAGGTAGACAGCCCCCCGAATAGCAAATTAAAATAGAAGGTTATAATTCTCCATAACAATACAGCTGTACCAATAATATTTTTACCAAAAAATAAGCTAAAAAACAAATAAAAGCTTCCTTCGGCACCACCGCTTGCCCCAGGTATAGGAACAAATGATGTAATCATAACAACAAAAGCTTTAGCAGAAACCATATTAACTATACTATGACCTCTTAAGCCAAATGCTCTATATATAAAATAAGGTATGGTGAAAAACGCCATTAGCTGTAGCGTGGTCAATATTGAAGTCTTCAAAATTAATAATACATTACTTCTCATTGTTATGAAGCTTTCACGAAACAGCAAAAGCTGATTTTCCACTCTGTCTACAACTTTGTTTGTGTTTTTTATAATCTTTAGTTTTTCTAAACCTCCACATAAAAATAATAGTAATTTGTGGGCAAAATTCATATATGAAGAAAGCAGTATTAAGAAAATTATCACAGCTGTATTAATAGCAAATCCTAGAGCTGCTAAATGAGTAAAATTTGACAATCTCTCTCTAAAAAAACCTAATTTAAATACTAGTATAGCGGCAGAATAAATGGTTAAGATTGTCTGATATATTATAAACTTGCCAGTCAGGATAGAGCCTGCCACACCTAGGCTTATGCCATTTTTAGTCAGTTCATATGCTTGTGCAGGCTGTCCGCCTGTGGCAAATGGAGTTATGGAATTAAAAAATTGTCCCATCATAGTAACTCTAAAAGATTCCTTAAACTTGATCTTTCTGTGTGATGAATTAGCTATTATATAAAGCACTATGGCTTCTAATATCCAATAAATGACCATTGCAGTAATAGCAAGAATTATCCAAAATAAATTTAGAGTAATTAGCTGCTTTTTAAAGTTTTCAAATCCATTAATTAGAATAATATAAGTAAAAACTCCTGCACTAAATAATAATCCTATTATCAATTTAATTAGATTTTTTTTCATAGCGTTTGCCTAAAAGACGGTTTGTCTTCAAATCCTTACGTACATTATCATAAAACTTTTGCCATAAGAGTAGAACATGTTCCTTTGAATAATATGAACTTCCTTTTTTAGAACTTTTTTGAGCCTTTTTATAATAATCTTTATCTTGTTTTAGATTATATAATATTTCTTTAAATCCATTGTTATCTTCAGCTCTTAAATAGTAATCAAAAAGTATATTTTTATATATGTCTATATCTCTTAAAACTATGGGCAAATTACAATTCATTGCCTCTAAAATGGCCATAGGGAATAATTCATTGTATGAGGGCATAAACAAAGTATCAGCAATATTATATACTGAATTCATATCTTTTCTTTCTATAATCCCTATGAATTTTACATTTTTCGGTGGGTCTTCGACTATTTTTTTAAGCTCTTTATATCCACTGGTAATCCTTCCAAACGAAAAGCCTCCGGCCCAAACAAATTGAACATCGGGCATAGATTCGGCAACCTTTATGAAGTCTAATACTCCTTTTCGTGTTTGCACCTGACCCACACCTAATACTACGAATGTATTCTCGTCTATACTATATTTTCTTCTTATTTCATTCTTTCGTTCTCTATTATAGGGATAAAATTCTTTAGATGAAACAAAATTAGGTATGTAGGTTATCTTTTTTTTATCTATACCATATTCGTAAAGCTTATCTATGAAATGAGGATTAACAGTAACTAAATAATCCATACTATTATAGAATGCAATGATATATCTATAAAATACCTTTTTAAATAATATTGGCATGTCCAAGCTTTCGTCTAATGTTTCAGGGAGAAAATGAACATATCCAACTGTTTTACCAGCAACCTTCGCAAAAGGCAAGCTCAAAAAATGCTTAAAATCTACAGTATGATAGTGTGTTATATCTGAAAGCTTAAACCTATTTATTTCCACCTTATATTCATCTGTTAACCCATATTTAACGAGGTTTACTTGTTCTACATATGCAGAAGCCACGCCTTGCCCTTTAACTTTTTGAGCTGATGATAACATATTTATCGTAGTCATAGATACCACTCCAATTAAATATTTGTTAATTTAGTCATTTATATTATAATATTTACTTCATAAAAATAATAGTCATCTAAATTATGTTTCGATTTGATAAAACATACTATAATTATATCCTTAAATCATTTAATTACTATGACAAATATATTATGAATTTATTAAGAAAAAATAGGGCTTTCCTATTCGTTATAAGAAAAACTTCTAATTGCAGCAAAAAAATTAAACAGTAAAACTTTCCTATTCCTTATAAAAAAAACAGAGGAATTCTTTAAATTAGTTTCGAGAATTCTCTGTTATAAAATCTTCATACCTCAGCTAAATTTTTATGATAATTTTATTCCTTTTTCTATAATCTGGATCTTTTTCTCCTTTAGAAGTCTTCCAACGGCCCTTTTAAATGCACCTTTGCTCATGTTTAGTTGCTTCTTTATCTCCTCTGGTGAACTATCGTCATTTAGGTTTAATATGCCTCCATTTTTAATCATCTTGGTTAAGATTTGTATTACATCCTCATCTGTTTGCACATTTGCTTTTTCTCTTATGCTTAGGTCTAATTTCCCATCTTCTCTTACCTTTGTTACTCTAGCTTCTATTTTGTCTCCAATCCTATGGCTACTATATACTTCATGCTTTGGTATCATGCTATCATATTTATTATCTACAGCTACAAATGCACCCATGTCTTTGTTTATTCTATAGATTATTCCCTGAACTTTATCGTTTACCTTATAGGGTGATTTGCTAGTTAATATTTTATTGGTTTTCATAGTTGCACAAAGTCTATCGCTTTTATCTACATATAAGCCTACTAAATATTCTCTTCCTTTTTCCACCTTACCTATTTGCTCTTTGAAGGGTAAAAATAAGTCTTTTTCTAGTCCCCAGTCCAAAAAAGCGCCTATTCTAGTAGTTTCTACTACTTTAAGCACTCCTAGTTCACCTAATACTATTTTAGGTTTTTTAGTTGTGGCTATTAATCTATCTTCTGAATCCCTATAAATAAATACTTCTATTTCATCTCCTGTTTGGACATCCTGTGGAACTTGCTTAATAGGTAATAAAATATCAGGTCCTATTTTATCACTTTTTGAATTTAAATATATACCTATTTCAGTCTTTCTTACAACCTCTAGCTCTTGAATTTTTCCTAACTCAATCATATTTTAACCTCCAGCCCTCTTCTTTTATTCATTAGAATTGTAAATTAAATAACAAAGTTATGTTCTCTTACAATTCTTATTATTAGTAAATTATGCTACTTTAATTACTTTTCTCTGCCAATATCCCTTTTTATAAATAGCAAATCCATATGCACATACTATTAGGTTACTAAAACTCATAGAAATCCATATGCCAGTAGGACCAATATCAGTGAAATATTTGAATAGTAATATCATTGGCAATCTTACGAACCACAGCCTTCCAACTTCCATTGCCATTGAGTACCTTGTATGGCCAGATCCTTGAAATATGCCTTGGAATATACTGAATATACCCATAAGCGGCATGGATACTGATATGTATCTTAGATAATTGATTCCTTGAGATATTACCTCCAAATCATCCTTAGATTGCATAAACAGATTAATAATCTCCTTGTCCTTCCATATCATTATAACACATCCCAATATTGAGAAGGATATTGTAAGCTTTAAAGATTTTATAAAAGCCTCTTTTACTCTTCCAGTTTGTCCAGAGCCAAGATTTTGCCCAACAATTGAGGTTAGTGCAGCTCCTACTCCCATTGCTGGCTGCATTATTAATGAAGTAATTCTATTGACCATACCAAATGCAGCTATAGTAGATGTCCCATAAGAAACTATGAATCCATTAAGTGCTATAAAGCCTAAGGATGCTCCAGATTGACCAATTGACGAAGGTAAGCCTACCTTCACAATACTCTTTATTATTTCTATATTAAATCTAAAGTCCTTGAAATTAGGTTTTACAACAGCAGAGGATTTCATTAAAATGTATATGGCTACAATTGAAAGAGCTGCTCTCGACACTAATGTTGCTATTGCCGCGCCTGCTATACCCATATTAAATGTAAAAATAAAAATTGGATCTAATATAATGTTTAGTACTGCACTTATTCCACTAAGTATTGTTGGACTTAATGTGTTACCCTGTGCATTCATAATTGAATTAAAGCAAAAAAACAAGAACATAAACGGCATATCTAAAAAAGTAATCTTTAGGTATATGTTACTATATTCCGCAAGGGTGCCTGTTCCGCCCATCAGCTTTATTATGTATGGACTAGTTAAATATCCTATAACAGTAAAACCAATAGATATTATTAAGGATATAACCATAAGTTGGCTAGAATATTTGCTTGCTTCTTCATATTCACCTGCTCCTATTAGCTGAGACAATAGGGATGTTCCTGCTATTGAGATGCCTATACCTAAGGATATAAATAAAAAAACTACTGGCCAGACGAATGCAGTAGCAGCAAAGTGAGTAGAGCTAAGCTTACTGACCCAAATTCCATCTACTAAGTTATAAAGTGTTTGTATTAAATTATTTACCATAATTGGAAGTGACAAAGTAATAATGACTTTATATATGTCTCCGCTGAGTATGAGTTCTCTTCTCTCTTGAGTGTTCATCGGCTTTCTCCTTTCCATAGGTTAGGCTTACTTCAATTATTAAAATACTTTTAAAAATGAATGTAATATTAATTATATCATTATATAGTAGGAATTGGATAGTACTCAATTTAAGAAGCATAAGGTAATTTTCGATTTAGAAGAACAACAAAAGGCTTGGATATTTTAAATCCAAGCCTGTTTAAACTCTAATTTATTATTTCTAGATTAATTGTGAATACAACAATTATTTGCAGCTAAAGCTGCCTCGAATACTGATTCTGATGTTGTCGGATGTGGATGTATTGTTTTAGTTATTTGATCTACTGTGAGTCCATTGGCTATGGAAATAGAAATTTCATTGATTAAGTCTGTAGCATTTGGTCCTATAATTGAAGCTCCTATTACTTTTCTAGTTGTTTTGTCTATAATAATTTTAACAAATCCTTCAGTAGAACCTAATGTTAAGGCTTTCCCGTTTGAAGCAAATGGGAACTTCCCTACTTCTATTTCTAAATTATGCTTGAGAGCTGTAGCTTCATCTATGCCTACACATGCAATTTCAGGGTCTGTGAATATAGCACTGGGTACTACCGTATAGTCCATTATACTTTTTTCTCCCATAATATTCATAGCAGCTACAATACCTTGAGTAGAAGCTACATGTGCAAGCTGAATATTACCCGTTACATCACCTATAGCATATATATTAGGTATATTGGTTCTCATTTCTTCATTTACTCTAATAGACTTCCTATTTTCATTTAACTCTATATTGGCTTTTTCAACATTTAATCCTTCAATATAAGGCTGTCTACCTATTGAAACAAGAACTTTATCTGTAGATATATGCTTGCTCTCATTGTTTTTAGAGAAGTTTACTATACATTTTCCCTTCTCATCTTCTAGTATCTGTTCTACCTTTGAACCTGTGTATATTTTAATTCCTCTGTTTTCTGCAATGTTCATTATTTCATTAGATATGTCCTCATCAAGTCCAGGTAAGACTCTATCCATATACTCAACTACCCATACCTTTGTGCCAAAGCTATTGAAAATAAAAGCAAACTCCATTCCTATTACTCCACCACCAATGACAACTAGCTCTTTTGGTAATTCATTTATTTCCATTATGCTTGTACTATTAAAAACATTCTTAGATTCAATACCAGGTATTGGTAGACTTGCAACAGCTGAGCCTGTTGCTATAATAATATATTCTGTATTAATAGTAGTTTCTTTGAATTTATCTTTTACAAATACTTGATTTTCGTTTATTATTTCACCATTTCCCGTTATAAATTTGACATTGTTTTTTTGGAGTAAATAACTTATGCCTTCTCCTAGCTCAGATACTATTCTATCTTTTCTAGAAACTACCTTATTAATATCAATCCCGTAATTTTCAGCAAAGCAACCGTAATTATCTGCTTCTAAAATATTCCTATATACCTCTGCTGAGCGTACTAGGGCTTTTGTGGGAATACATCCTCTGTTTAAGCAAGTTCCACCAATTTTATCTTTTTCAACAACTACTACATCTGCTCCTAGCTGAGCAAGCTTAATGGCTGCTACATAACCTCCTGGACCAGAGCCAATAATCGTGACCTTAGCTTTAATTTCTTCTTTCTTAGGTGTCATCATGCCTTTAAGATAGTCAAAGGATGGTTTTGTATCTTTTTTCGCTTCTACTATTTCTCCATCTAATATAGCTACAACCTGCCCTACATTAACCATGTCTCCAACTTTAACGTTTATTTCTTTTATTAATCCTTTCCCATTAGGAAAAATATCTGAAGATTTTTTGTTGGCCTCTACTAAAAACAATGGCTCATCTGGATTTATGTTGTCACCAGCCTTTTTATATATCTTCATTATTTTTCCTTTAGCTGCTCCACCTAATAATTTCTCAATCTTAATATCTACGCTAATTTTAATCGCCTCCCTATTTTAGAAGCCTTATTTGAAATCCTTTTCAAATTCATCAATGCAATCTTTTAATAATGTTGTTGCATAAGCTATAGATGGACCTCCACCAAATGCAACTGCAACCATTGCCGCTTCTAGTAATTCTTCTCTAGTTGCACCTGCCTCAAATGCCTTAAAGGTATGGAATGCTATACAATACTCACATCTATTGTAAACAGCAATACCAATACTAATTAACTCCTTAGTCTTTACATCAACAACCTTTGGTTCGTAGCTAGCGCCTAAAAGATTCATAAAAGCATCAATATGTGTTGGATTAGTTTCACCTACAGCTTGTAAGCCATTCATAAAATCATTTAATAATTCTCTTGGACCTTTACTCATTTTTATTCCTCCTTAAATTTAAAATACTTGCTATGCTAATTATTAGCATAGCAAGTATTTGTTAAAAAATCAACAACTTTTTAAAAAATTTATTTAACATTTGATAACATTTTATCTATCACTCTAAGAAATATTTCTAATTCTTCATCAGAAATGCCTTCAGTAAAAACCTGAGCCATCTTCTCTCCTTCTGGCATAAGTTTTTCTCTGTAATCAATTCCCTTTTCTGTTAATAGCAATATAGTAACTCTTCTATCACTTATATCTTTTTTTCTGAGTACATAGCCTTCCTTTTCCATTCTATCAATTAGTCTAGCCACAGAAGATTCCTTTATGTCCATTAATTCGGCTAATTCTTTTTGGTTAAGCTCATTGTGCTTACCTAGATAATAAAGTGCAATCCACTGTACTCTTGTTATTCCTACCGTTAAAAGTCTTTCATTAAACTCATTGGCAAGTTTTTTACCTGCTCTATTTGTAATAAATCCTACACAAGCATCTAAATCAAACAAATTATGCACTCCTTTAACAATTTATATAGATAATTTATACTATCATGAAGAATAGTATAGTTTTTCTAGAATACTTAATCCTTTTTATATTATCTCTTAAAAAATTATTTCCGTCAATTTCAACATGTTCCTTTCTTTATAAAAAGCTACAGGATTTAACCTTGCATAAAAACCTCTTCGATATAATGCTCAAAATCCCATTAATCAGAAGAGGTTTTAAAATTATGCTTAAATAAGGTTCCTGTTATTTATTCTTTTTTTGAAAACTACAACGTTTTATTAATTTTAATCTTGCTCCCTAAGCCATTTTACAAATACGTCTACAATCTGGGAATCAAACTGTATATCTTTATTCCTAAGCATTTCTTGTATGGCTTCTTCCTTTGTTAAGGGCACTGTACGATAAGGTCTAACACTTGTCATAGCATCATATGCATCTGCTATACACACTATTTTGGACAACAAATCAATTTCCTCTCCTTTAAGTCCTTCAGGATAACCGCACCCATCAATTCTCTCGTGATGCTCTAATACTATCTTTCTACTTTTTTCTAAAAAGTCTAAATTAGATAATATTTCATAGCCCATTTGAGGATGCTTTTTCATAATATCATAATCTTTCTCTGTGAACTTACCTTCTTTATTTAATATGTGTTCTGGTATACCAATTTTCCCAATATCATGTAAAATACTTCCTTGTCTTAGATGATTTTTATCGTAATCACCTAGATCTAGACTTTCTGCTATAGCAAGGGAATAGTGCATAACCCTTTCACAATGACCACCTGTATAAAAATCCTTAGTCTCTACTGCGTTTGCCAATGCTCTTACAGTTTCGAAATAATTTTTCTTGTTTTCTTTCAACAATTCTTCAAGCTCTTCATTCATTGCTGTGGTTTCTTCGTATAATGCAGTTGTTTCCTCATATAATGCAGTAATTTCTTCTTTTTGTCCAAGGATCTCTTTGTTTTTTTCTTCTAGTTTTTTCTCGTATCTATATCTTTCATCTAATAAGGTCTGAATGTTTTCCGCCATTTTATTGAAATTGCGACTTAGAATTTTAAATTCATCATTTGAATGGACTTCTGTGCGGATATTAAAGTTGCCTTCCGAAACTTCTTTTGTTGCAGCTGTAAACTTTTCAACAGGCTTTGAAATATATCCAGCAAGGAAAAAACCTAAAATAAGTGCTAAGACTCCAGCCAATGTACTTATTAACGTCATCATATATTTGCTGTCCTTTAAATGCTTCTGAAGCAATGAATCATTGAATATTATTTCTATAACATTTACATCGTTAATTCCTTTTGAATTCATTATTTCATATGGTACATACCAATATGTAGTTTTTGTCCCATTGTATTTATCATTTACCTCAACTATCTCTAAGGTTTCAATTGCCTGATTATAGTATTCTCTGTTTTTTTCATCTATTATTGCAATGTCTTTATCATTGTTTTTCTTATAGCTTATACCCTCATTATCATATAATGTTATACTATCTACAAATTCGTATGCTTCAATAATCTTGTTTTCAAAGCTATCAAAACCTATCCCCTCTAATGCATCATCATATCTATCCATCAAAAAACCTATTTCAAATATGTATTTCCCATCTGGAGAAGGTAAATAGCAATATTTTCTTGCTTCTGCCTTAATTGCAGATAGGTCAATTCTCTCTGAAACAAAAATTCCATTTTTCCTTATATTATCAAGCTCTTTAACAAAATTTAAGGATACTTTATTAAAATCTAAGCCTAAGTCAGTTTCATCTGTAGAAGCTACAATTATATTGTTTGAATCAATTATATATAAATCAGCACCTTCCTTGTCTGCTAGAAATTCATATAAATCAAAATCTATACTATTTTTTTCATGGTATTTTTCTAGAACTTTATTGAGTATATCTTCTGCATCTTCTGCTAAATAATCTTCTAAAAGTAAGTACATATGGTCTGCATCATTTACACTACTTACTACTCTATCTTTTACAAGGCTCTTATTATGTTCAAAATCATGCTCTAATGCAGTTTTCATATGAAGGTACTGTGAAACTCCTAAAATTAAAGAAGCTGTAAGCACTACAAAAAACATCAGTAAACTCAATTTATATCTAAACGAAAAAATTTTATGCAAAATTTCCCCTCCTTTGTCGATTTTTCGTATGTTATGTTAATTATTCTGCAATATTTTTATTTTTCCTGCATAATTACACATTTTTGTTCTAGCCTTTAAATTTAGGTCTTAAATATCATAAATAATTTAAATGTAAATAATAAAAATAGGATAATAATATGCTTATAGTGGTATATATTTAAGAAGGACGGTGATAAAGTTGAAAAGCTTTGAAAATTACACTATTAAAGGGTTAACGTTAAAAAACAGAATTGTTATGCCCCCTATGTGCATGTACTCTACAGATGACTCAGGTCTTGCAAGAGATTGGCATACTACTCATTATGCATCTAGAGCTATAGGTGGAGTTGGATTTGTTATAGTAGAAGCCACTGCTGTTGTACCTAATGGTAGGATAAGCAGTAAGGATTTAGGTATTTGGGAAGATAGACAAGTGCCTGGTCTTAAGAAAATAGTTGATAGCTGTAAGGAGCATGGAGCAGCTGTTGGTATCCAATTAGCACATGCGGGAAGAAAATGCTCTGCTGAAGGAGAAACAACCGTAGCTCCAACTTCCTATAAGTTTAGTGAAGCATATAAAGTACCAAAGGAATTAACTAAAGAAGAAATCAAGGACATAGTAAAAAGCTTTGCAGATGCTGCCCTCAGAGCAAATGAAGCAGGCTTTGATGTGATTGAAATACACGGTGCTCATGGCTATTTAATTCATGAATTTCTATCTCCTCTATCTAACAAAAGATTAGATGAATATGGCGGGAGCTTAGAAAATAGGACAAGGTTTTTACAGGAAATAATCTCAGCGATTAAAAATGTATGGCCTGAAGAAAAGCCTATATTGCTTAGAGTTTCCGCTGATGATTATATTGAAGGTGGGCTTAATATCGAAGAGATGGTTAAAATTGTTAATATAGTAAAAAATCATATAGATATGGTACATGTGAGTTCAGGCGGTTTAGAAAGTGTAAGCATCAAAACTTATCCTGGGTATCAGATAAAATTTTCTGAAACTATAAGGAAGGAATGTGGTATACCAACTATTGCAGTAGGTTTGATAAAAGAATATGATCATGTGGAGGAAATACTCAATAATGAAAGAGCTGATTTAGTTGCCCTTGGAAGAGAGCTATTGAGAAACCCTTATTGGACTTTACTTAATGCTTATGAGAGAGGATATGATATTGAGTATCCAAAACAGTATGAAAGAGGATTTTAAAAGACTAGCCTTAGGCTAGTCTTTATTCTTCATTTGTTAGATCCTTTGCTTCTTCAACTATTAAATTGATTGCAGCATATAATTGCTGCACGCTACTATTAATATTTTTTATGGCTTCTGCTTGATTTTTTGTTATTAAGCTAATCTCACTAATTATATCACTTTGCTCATTTGATGATTCCTTAATACCCTTTAGGATTTCTTCTATTTTTTGAATTGATTCAGAACTATTTAGTGCAAGCTTTCTTATTTCCTGTGCCACTACACCAAAGCCCCTGCCTTCTTGTCCTACTCTCGCCGCTTCTATAGCAGCGTTTAGGCCTAACAGGTTAGTTTGATTTGCAATGTTTTGTATAAACTTTAATATTCCATCAGTTTCTTCAATATGTACATTAGATTCGTTTGATTTTATGGACAGCTTATTAGATACTTCAAAAAGCTTCTCTGACCCATCATCAATTAGCTGGGAAGACTGAGTAAGCTCCTCCAAACCACTTGATAATTCTTCAGCTAAGGATAATAGTTTTTCCTGCTTGTCAATTGAAATCACAAAGGAGACAGCACCTGTTATTTTATTGTTCTCTTTAACTGGTATTCCACAAGCTACATAAGGAAAACCTGCAACTTCTGCTGGAACCTTTTTGATAATTCTTTTTCCTGTTTTTAAACAATCATTTACAACGCTGCCTTCTAAAATAGCATCTCCTGCATTAACAAGTTGTGGAACTTGTTTTCCCCTTACAAAAGACAAGTACTTTTCTGTGTCTGTTACTGTAACAGCCATATCATCTAGAGTTAAGCTATTTATATATGGGGCTACATTTACAAAAGATTCAAGTAAACTAGTCAAAACATACACCTTCTCTCTATTTTTTTATAATATATTAAAAGCTTCTATAGCCACATTAAAATAAATTAAGAAAACCTTCCAATTCGTCATAACAAAATTATATCAAAATAAATAAGAAAATGCATTATTAATGTGCTTTTTGTTTTATAATAAGCTTAATAATTATATATTTCCTTATTTATTTTGTTATCTTAGGGTAATAGAACTATAATAGGATTGAAAGGAGAGATTTTTTATGAGTACTACAAAATTAAATGGAAAATTAAAAGGTAATATGGCTTTTGAAATGAATATCAATGGTCATAATCTTGTGATTGACGCATCCGAAGAGATAGGTGGGAATAACCTAGGTCCAAGACCTAAGCCTCTTCTGCTAGCAGGATTAATCGGCTGTACTGGCATCGATGTAATGTCTATTCTAAAAAAAATGAGGGTTGAAATAGAAGATTTAGATATTGAAGTATCAGCTGAGAATACAGAAGAACATCCAAAGGTTTACAAGGATATTCATTTAATATTTAAATTCAAAGGTGAAAATCTTCCAATAGATAAACTAGAAAGAGCTGTAGAACTATCTCAAGAAAAATATTGTGGTGTTACTGCCATGCTAAAGGAAGCCACATCAGTTACTTATGAAATTATTTTAGTAGAATAGATTTTAAACAAATATAAGCCGATGAGTATCTTAGTTTTCATATACTCAATCGGCTTATATTTATTTTCTAAAGAGTTTATTATTTTTAAAAATGGTCTCTACTCTTTCTTTTTCTGGTATGATTCTAGCATTATCTTCATCGTAAGCATATAAAGCACCGCTTACCATTCTAGTCTTTAGTTCTCCCCTTGCTACATTACTGTTTTTCAATTGAGGGGCATCTAGTATACCTAATTTTACTGCTTCTACTAATGTATCAGGATCTATTAGTGGATCTTCTTTGTCTGGACTAAGGGATTTTATACTTTCTATAATGATTTTAGCATCTTCTATCAGTTCATTTTTCCTTCTCTGAACATTTTCATCTTTCTTAATATCAATTGAGCCTAGGAATTCATTTTTGATTATTCCTCTAACTATTTTACATGATTCTATAACATCCTCTGCTTCTGCCGCATGGTGGGCCTCACAGAAACCAACCACATGATATATATGGGGCTTAATTGCCATAGCTAAATATGCTGAAGCAGCTAGCTGACCCTTTGCTTGATATAAATCAGCAGGAAAGCTTGCCAAGCCCGCTCTAGCTTGACGATAGACGCTAAATTTTTCATCTACTAAGCTCTCTATTAGCTCTATTTTTGCCAGCATTTTTCCTAAGTCGTTTTCCCCAGATATATTGGCTGGTACATTAAACATAAATTGTGCTATATAATCTTTAACCCCCATTTTCTTAGCATTATAAGCCACTATATATGCAACAGCTACTCCTATAGCATCATGAGCATCTCTAAGACTCCAATGATGAGGATCATTTACTTCTACAGGAATATTTCTTTCACCATGCCAAGCCATCACTTGTTGATTTTCTATGATAGCTTCTTTTAATGCTCTAGGTCCTCTTTTATCTAATTCCGAATACCAGAATAGCGGAACCGCACACCAAGCATTATTAATAGTATCTTGTAGTACCTGAGCAAATCTTGTTATGTTTTTAGTTCCACTGTAAGATCTTAGGAGTGGGTAGTTTCCCCTTTGAGCCGCATTATATAAGGCACGCAAATCCTCTTCTGCTCTAACAGGAACTCCTCCTGCTCCACTTAAGCTATCATCCATGTTTTCTTGGTCAAAGAAATATTCTTGTGCATTTTGATCTGGTGCAATAGATATTACATCTAGTACTTTAGCTTCTGCAATCTTCTCTATTGCCTCTAATGTTTTTTCCATAGATGTAAGACCTAGATGATGCCTTATTACAGGATAAGGATATTTAAATTTAATTCTTTCTATAAGACTACTTGGATATATTTCCTCTTCTAAGTTTTCCTGACCTTTAAGATAAGCTATTACATCATCTATATCTTCATCTCCATAGAAGATTTTATTGAATATATTATATTTTTCTGCTACTAAGGCAGTAGGCTCTGTGCCTCCAAATAGCCAAAGCATGTTTTGCAGGTTTTCATTTCTATTTATTTGCTCCTTTAATTCCTGGAGTATTTTGTTTAATGGCTCTGGTGAAAGCCTATATGAAAGCCCTACAATATCTGGCCTTTTATTCTCTATTACATCTATTAATTCTTCAATGCTTAATCCTATGCCGATAAATTCGGTTTTATAATTTTCTTTCTGAGCTAAGCTTAGAAAATTCATAGTACCAGCCACATGAACACAATTGCCAAGTGTTAATCCTATAATTTTCTTCATTATACTACTTCCTCCAATCTTCTCTTAACTATTGTTCCCCCTCTTGCTAACATATGCATTTCCGTAATAGACAATCCATCTAATCCCAGTCTATCTGCAGTCCTTCCTTCTTTTCTAAAGTCTCTATTAGTCATAAATTGAGCTATATTTATTATTGAGGTTATGGCAGGTGTTTTCATGCCTAAGCTGTGAGCCATAGACTCCATAGGTACCAGTCCATATGGAACATCCTCATAAATATATCTAATCTGTAGCCCCTGTGGCGCTTGTAAGCCTTTGTAGCCTGAATTGTTCTGGACGGCTTCATATATATTATCTCCTTTTGACCCATAAGTTTCTTTAAGCCACTCAGCTGCAGATAAAGTCTCTACTTGTAATATTCTTCCTAGCTCCATTCTTTCTCTATCTATTTTCTCTAAAAAGTTTCCTATGGAGGGCGTTATACCTTCTGTATAATATTCGAAAGGTGCACATCTTTCGATATGTCCACTGTTAAGAAGCGTAGGTGCAGGATGGAATATAGCACCATAATTATTGATACTAGTTTCTAAAACATCTTTTGCTGGGATAAATTGAGGATATGCTTCGTTAATAAGCTCTAACACATAATTAGTTTTTGT
The DNA here is from genome assembly GCF_900107485.1 of Proteiniborus ethanoligenes. Classification (NCBI taxonomy): domain Bacteria; kingdom Bacillati; phylum Bacillota; class Clostridia; order Eubacteriales; genus Proteiniborus; species Proteiniborus ethanoligenes. The sequence continues at coordinate 107,083 of NZ_FNQE01000002.1, read as the reverse complement.
AGCAGGTATTGCAGCTAATGTAACTTCTCTCTTTGATTTAAATATGTGTGCACTATTATATGATGTGGCTCTTGATGCATATATAAAGGTTTGAGCTTCTGCTACTATTATATTATTTTTATTTCTTTCCCTTAATAGGGTTTCATATACCTCTAGTGCCCCTCCAGTCCTGCCAGGATTTAATATTATTATTTGGTCGTTTTTTATATAGGGAGCCATTTCTTTAGCAATATTATAATGTCCTATTGCAGGTATGGTTACCATTATTATGTCAACATCATCTATGGCCTCCTCCATACTATTCGTCACCTTGTTCAATACTCCATATCCATTCTCTTCTCCAGTAAGGTAAATAACAGGATCTTTCATTAATGGAATAAGCTTTTCTAAGGTTCTGTTATACAGATTTACCTTATATCCAAGCATAGCAAGGTATCCTGCCATAGCAATTCCCCCATTGCCGGCACCAATGACACAATAAGTGAGTTTTTTTGTCAATACAATCACCCTTTCCAAATAGTATTTACTCTGTATATTATGTAAACAAGAATTTGGGGGTCAAAAAAGACCATGGGATTCCATAGTCTTAATATCGATTAAATATTAATCCCCCTTTGTACGCTTACGAGGTTAGCTGTCGGGTTAGGGCTAAAGGGTAGCCCCTCCTAAATGGATTCACCCCTAAAAATCGGTTCCCCCGCTTCCGCAAAGAACTCAGCGATATTATATTCTTATATTTTAGAGTAGAGTTTTTCTAGCTAATTATACCACAGGCTTTTTATATTTGCAAGAGGTATTTTGTGCTATTTGACCCTTTTAAATAGGTTAAGCTTATTTATTATTATGATAGTTTCAATAACTAAATTCCTATTTTGTCAAGCTCTTGTAAATTATATTGTTTTATTATCCTCATTAATTTTATAGGATATTGTGAATCAGTAGCATAGCCTGCTCTCCTTAATGCCCAAGCCCCCAAGGTGCTGTCATGCATTACTTCTCTAAAAGGTTCGTACCTACTAGCTTTTAGTAGTAAATTTTTATGGTCAGACCAGCTTTCGTCTATGTTGTTGTAGGCTCTAAATTCTGCATCAACTCGAAATGCTTTACCATTGTACTCTTCCCATGTGTTTGAAATTACAGAGCCTACAGTTCCCTTTCCTTTTATTCCGAAAAGATTATAGGAAAGATTGCCTTTATACTTGTCTACTGGAACGCTTTGACCCCAGCCTGTTTCAAGAATAGCCTGAGCTGTTTGTAGAGCTGCTGACATACCTGTTTTCTCCCAGGAACCCTTAGCAAGGTCAGATGCTAGTCCTAGAAATTTATCTTTTTCTATTATAGGTGATGATGAATAGGTCTTGCCTAAATATACTGTAACTGGAACCTCTTCACTTAAAATTTTTGTACCTGAATTATATATTCCTTCTGCTTGAAGCTTCCAGCTTCCCTCTTGACCCTGAATAGGTGTATAAGTGTACTCAACTAATGGTGATTGTCCAGAAGCTAAAGCCTTTCTAGCTCCTGTTTTAGCATTAATGATAATATAATTCACACTATCCAAGCTTACATTGCTAATAGTATTAAGTTTTACAGAGGTTGTAAGAACTTGTTTGGGTCCTACACCATCTAAGAACAGCTTAGGAGCTCCTGATAAATTAACGCTTACTTTACTACTTTCATGCGTTATCCCTCTAGTATCCTTAACTCTGACTAAAAGCTCCTTGTTCCCTGAGTATTCTGGACCTGGGAACCATTTGTAGCTTCCATAGCCCATTTTAGCGAGGGTTTCTTCCTTTCCAGTCTTCGGATCTCTTAGGACATATTCTGTTTCACTAACATGGAAATTTCTTGAGGTGGAAAGAGTAACTGGTTTGTCAATTGTTCTACCTGATGAAACTCCTGATAATGCCAGCTTGCGAGACATCTGAACTTTAGCACTAATACTTTGACTTTCATAGGCCTTGCCATTTTCATCATATGCTATTGCTTTAAAGGAATAGTTCCCGTTATCCTCTAGCATTGGAGTCCAGTTATACAGTCCTTGAGGATCTGCTTCTGAGGACATCACTACCTTATTATTATCCTGATTGATAATTTCATATTTTACATAGGATGGAACAAAATTAGTATCTGCGCCTATGGATACTGTTCCGTTTATAGCTTGCCCTTGTGATAAGCCTGTTAAGGAGACTTTAGGGTTAACATCCATCTGCACATATGTTGCATTTCCAGCTATAAATTCTCCCTTGTCATTATAAATAGCAGCTACTAATACTTTTTCTCCCTTATGCTCCAAGTTAGGTAACCAGTTATATTTTGAAGTTAATCCATTTCCTCTAGCAACAACTACACCTTTAGCATTAGCTGGGTCTAGCAAAAGATATTTTATTTCAGTACCATTTTTTATTCCTTCTTTAGGTAGTGATATTTGAAGCTCTGTTTTCCCTGTTATAGCTTGTCCTGGGTTTAGGGACAATATCCTTACATCAAAAAAAGATATAACCTCTGCATTTTTACTAGAATCCACATATACAGTTCTACTTTCTTGGTTCCAGTCAATTCCAATGCCTAAGGCATTACTAATTAAACGTAAAGGCACATAAGTACGTTCGTTTATTATAGTCGGTGGAACATCACATAAGTCATATACCTTTTCATCTTTTTGGTATAGAACTAGATGGCTGTCAATTCTTAAAAGAACAGAGTTTTTCCCTTTCTCCACCAGCACAGTTCTATCTTCATTATTCCAGGTTACTTTTGCACCTAGCTGCTCAGCTACGAATCTTATTGGAACAAGGGTCCTATCGTTTTGAATTATAGGCTGAGCTATAGATGTAATATCTTGCCCATCTACTATTAATTTTATTTGACTTAAGGCTAAAGCTTTTGGACTAAATAATTGAGTAAGTACACACAAACATATTAATATAGCTAGTTTACTGGGTCTCATAAATTTAATCTTCTTCATTATGTACTCTCCCTTCTTTTGTTGTTTCTATCTATTATTTTTCCTTCAAAAATATATTAATATGGAATTCTCCTATTGGAGTTACTAAGGGAAGAAGTAAAGCTTTTTCATTCCCCATAGAAAAGGCCTTATATTCTCCTACAAAAACCTGTGGTGGAACTATATCACATATATAGTTATTAGCTGCTAAAAGCGTCATAGCATTCCCACTAATAATATTAGCTACTTCCCCTAAGGCAGATGAAACAAAGCTGTCTATCTTGTCCATTTCTATACCAGACATTATCTTAACCATTTCTAATGTCATATCCTTTGGAAATCCAAATATTATTGTTCCCTTTAAATCTCCCGTTACTCCAAGTACAACATTTGCATCCTTGCTGCATATCATGTCTTCTATAGCTTGTAACTTTCCTCTTTCCACATTTACATCAAGCATCAATTGTAATACGTCTGCTGTAGCTTTATAAAATGAGTTAACATATTCTGCCTTCATTATATTTCTCCTCCCTTGCCCTTGACGTATTCTCCAATTTCCTGGTCCATTTTCCCCACATGCATAATCAGCCATGTCATGAGCTTAGCACTAAATTCTTTTACTGTTTCTTCAGTAAAGCCTTCACTTTCAAAAAGCTTAACATAGTTATTTATTTCTTCTTTGAATTTAGCATGTATTTCTTTATGCTTCTCAATATTTGGATATTGTATTTTTTCCTGATAAGCTTCTTCTGCATCAAAATGAACAACTACATAATCCTGCATAAATACCATAGTTTCTTTTACCTTATCTAGCTTTTCATCCCAAGTTATATTGTTTTGAACAGTTCGGATAAATTCAGATAATCGCTTGAAAAGCTCCTGATGCTGTTCATCAATAAGCTCTACTCCTATTTTATACCTTTCTTTCCACATAAATTATACCTCCCTTTCTATTTGTTAGATTGACTTTTCCTTAATAAAGTTCCATTCTATTGGTAACAAATTTTACATATATTATATTATAGCATAATAGCTTTTCCAATAAAAAACAGATATTTCTATAGTTATTACGAATAATTAACCCTCTTACTGATATAAGAGGGTTAATTATTCGTTAAATTTTATCATCTGAATTTGAATTGACTAGAACTAATAATGCTTTATTACTTCTCTAATATACTTTTGTTCTTATTAATATAATCTACTATAGCCTTTTTTAAAGCAATAGGCCCTAGTAATGAGCAATGTTCCTTTTCTGAGGGTAATCCTCCTAATGCATTTATTACATCTTCATTAGAAATAGCATAGGCAGCCATTAGAGGTTTCCCCTTTGCTAGCTCTGTTGTCATACTGCTGGTTGAAATCGCACCTACACAGCCATGAACCATAAACTTAATATCTTTTATAAAATAATCTTTAACTGAAATAGTTATTTCAATATAATCTCCACATTCTGGATCTCCTGCTATACCTACACCATCAGGATTTTCAATCTTTCCTACATTTCTAGGATTCATAAAGTGATCTATTGTTTCTTGGGAATACTGATTATGTTCCATATCTTGCATATACTCTCCTTTTCAAAAGTTTCAAACGTTATTGATACTATTTAATTTTACTATAAAATTTAAGATTAATCTATGGGTAGCCCGTTTCTCTATGGAAAGAAATAATTCTTTTCTAGCTCCTATAGAAAAACATAAAAATCTGATGGCTATTATTTAATATACAGTAGCCATCAGACTAGTGAGTTTTCCTGGTAATTTTATTTCTAGAGCTAAAACTCTATCATGAAAATATTAATTATTCTCCACATTCACCATGGTGTTCATGCTCATTACATATTGAACCTGTAGATTTTAGTCTTCCTTGTAAAAATGCTTCTACTACTTCCTTTGCATTTCCCATTACTCCTGTAATCACTTGAATTCCTTTTTCATTGAATATTTGTACTGCACCTGCACCCATTCCTCCGGAAATAATAACATTGACACCTAAATCATTTAAAAAATTAGGTAAAAATCCCGGTTTATGACCTGGATTAGATATGGCCTTTACTTCAAGAATTTTGCCATTTTCTACATTAAAAATATTAAATGCTTCACAGTGGCCAAAATGTCCTGTAACCATTTCTCCTTCGCTTGCTACTGCAATTTTCAATTTAATACCCCCATTCTTATTTTTCTAATACTTCTGCTATAGTGTCAAGCCAATTAAAATCAAAAAACTCAATCATGCCTTTATCGCAAGCCTGTGCAATTTCAGGTTCTATAGGCAGCTTTGCCAGAACTTCTATATTGTGCTTTTCTCCTATTGCTCCAATATTGCTTTCACCAAATACATTTATTTTCTTATCACAATCTGGACATTTAATATAGGACATATTTTCAACTAGACCTATGACGGGTATATTCATCATCTCTGCCATTTTTACTGCCTTAGCTACAATCATAGAAACTAGCTCTTGGGGGGATGTCACAACAATAATTCCATCAACAGGTATAGATTGAAATACTGTTAAAGGAACATCGCCTGTTCCTGGTGGCATATCGATAAACATGTAATCGATATCCTTCCATATAACATCCTTCCAAAATTGTTTAACTGTCCCTGCAATTATGGGCCCTCTCCAAACTACTGGATCTGTGTCACTTTCTAAGAGTAAATTAAGGGACATAATATCTATCCCAGTTTTACTCTTAACAGGTAATAAGCCTAGTTCATTTCCTACAGCTTTTTTATCTATTCCAAATGCTTTAGGTATAGACGGACCTGTAATATCTGCATCTAAAATAGCAGTATTGTAACCTCTTTTATTCATTGTTACTGCAAGCATGGATGTTACTAGTGATTTTCCAACGCCACCTTTACCACTAACAATACCTATTACTTTTTTAATGCTACTGAGCTCATGTGGTTTTTCGAGAAAATTATTTATTGGTGATGTTCTTTCATTACATTCTTCGCTGCAAGCTCCACAATTGTTATCGCAACTTTTGCTCATCTTTAAATCTCCTTTAGCTCTAATTTTTTCAGAATTATTTTATGATTTATTAGTTATATTTTTATATTAATTAAATAATATATCCATAGTCTTCTTAAAAACGGTCTTTGTAGCACGTCCTGAAGCACAATCATTATCTACAATGCTTTTTCCTTCATTAATTGCTTTTACTGCATGTGAATCGAAGGGTATTTCACCTGCAAAGTCTAATCCTTGTTTCTCACAATAGTCCTTTATTTTTTCTGTATTCTCCATATTAGTATCAGATTTATTTATACAAATTGCAATTTTAGTTTGAAATCTTTCTGCCGTTTTAATAATTCTCTTCATATCGCTAATTCCTGAAATAGAAGGCTCTGCAACTATCAAAACCATGTCTACACCACTTAAGGATGCTATTACAGGACACCCAATGCCTGGTGAGCCATCAATTATTGCAAGCTCTACATCTGTAGCTACTGAGTGCATCTGTTTTTTCACTTCTGTTACCAGCAGTCCTGAATTTCCACTTCCCATATTTAGTTGAGCCGTTGAAAAAACAGTTTCATTTTTATATAGCATCAACTCTCCAGATATGGCCGGTTCAAGAGTTATGGCTTTTTGAGGACATATAGCCTCACACACTCCGCAGCCTTCACATGCATAATAATTAATCCTATATTCTTTATCCTTATCTACAGCATGGAAACGACAATTTTCCTTGCACAAGCCACACTGGATACATAGGTCAGGGTTGATTTGTGCTTTTGGTAAGCCATAATAATCTCTTCTGGAAGGTTCAGATGTTTGAGCCATTATCAGGTGTAAATTTGGAGCATCTACATCACAGTCTGAAAAAGCCTTTGCATTTGCAAGCTTAATAAAAGCACTTCCTATAGTGGTTTTCCCTGTTCCACCTTTTCCGCTAAGGATTAACAGTTGTTTCATTCTGAACCTCCTCAGTTATAGTTTGAAGTAATCGGGAGAATATATTCATATACTTTTCACTTTCCCTGGCTGCAATAATAGCATTTGAGTTCAAGACTCCTAGCTCAATATCAAAAGGAATCCTTTCTAATATTCTTATTCCTTTCTCTATACAAAAAGTCTCTGCAGGATTTTCTCCATCTAAGCATTTATTAAGCACTACCCCATGAGGCTTATTAAATAATTTTACTAGCCTATATACCATATTAAGATTGTGAACACCAAACAAAGTAGGCTCTGCCACTAATATACAATAATCTGCATCCTTTATACTTTCCATAACACTGCAGGCACTTCCAGGTGGACAATCTATGACAGTTAGATTGTTGGATTCTAGCTTATAATTCAAAAGCTCGTCAATAATAGGAATACCTGTTGCTTCACCTGTATTTAATATACCAGTAAGCACAGTTACATTTGCTGATGTACCTTTCTGAATCTTTCCTATGAATTTTTCCTTTTCTGATAGTGCTTTTTGAGGACAAAACAGAACACAGCCCCCACAGGAATGGCATATATTGTCAAACACTATAAGCTTATGATTTATATAGGCCAAAGCATTGAACTTACAAAACTCCACACATTTTCGGCATCCATTACAAAGCTTTTTATCTGCAAAAGGAATTTTTACTGATACCCTATTAGAAGCTACTTCTTGTGGTTTAAAAAAAAGATAACCATTAGGCTCCTCCACATCACAGTCAATATAAGTTGATGATTTGGCAGCTGAGGCTAAATTTACAGATAAAAAGGTTTTGCCTGTGCCTCCTTTGCCACTTAAAACAGCTATCTTTATCCCTCTATTTTTCATGACCATGAAATCCTGGGTGAATATGGTCAAGTAAAGATAGCTGACCTAAATTAAAAGCATTGACATTATCTTCAACGGATTCGTTTATAGTCTTATATATTTTAACATTTGCTTCCCTTAAAACTTCTGCAGCATTCTCACCACATCGTGGAGTAAATAGCACGTCTATATTTTTGTCTATTATTATTTGAACAGCTTTTATTCCTGCTCCACCTTGACTATCTGCTGCAGTATTATCTAAGAACACTCTTTCATTTGTTTCTGTATCAGTTATCATAAAGTAAGGCGCACGACCAAAGGATTGAAATATGGTTGCCTGTGCTGATTTGTCACTTACTGGAATTGCTATTTTCAAATTAAATCCTCCTCTAATTAAATATTCTTTAATTTTCTTCCTCAATAAATCCTCTACCAAATCTGAACCTGTGACAATTGTTGCCTCCACAAGTTTTCCCAACACCGTTACAAAGCTTATAATCTCCACCTTCTATTCTAAGTCCCTTCCCTTCTACTAGGGATTCTGCTAATTTTTTTCGAGCATCACTATAAATACGCTGTACTGTTGTCCGTGCAATATGCATTTGGTCAGCACACTCCTCTTGAGTCAACCCTTCAAAGTCTATTAGTCTAATAGTCTCATACTCATCAACAGTCATATCTATAAAGTGATTTTGACTTAAGGGAATATTTAGTGGTCCAAAACGATTGTTTTCTGGTAAACAGCATACTTTTCTCCACTTTCTAGGTCTTGCCATATTCTTCTCCTTTTCTGCATAATAATAAAGTAAAATTTTCCTGTTCCTTATAAGAATAGCATGGGCGCCCTATATCTATACTATTCTTACAGACTTTCGATTTGCTTGTTTATGTTCTCAAGCCTGCTTTGAAGAACTTCTTTTTGCTTAGTTAAAAACTCTTGTTCAGTCATGACTGCTGGTTCTCCATTAAAAAAACTGCTAAATCCAACTCCACATCTATAACCAAAACCACGACTAAATCTACGTCCTATTCTTCCATCATATCTTCCATTAGCACCTATACAAAAACCTAAGCTCCTTCCACTCATTGGACCACACCCTATTGGACCAGTTCCATCTCTTCTTGGCATTTTCATACCTCCCTTCAGTTATTGACATATGCCCTTTTCAATTTCTATTATATTTTATATTGGGCATATGTCAATAACTTTTTTTCTATTTTTATAATAATTTTCTAAGGCTTTATCACTTTACATTTAACCCTGTATACCTTAAACCCTTGCTTTAAGCCGATTATTTAGGTGTTTTTTTTGCAAAAAAAGTAGCCCTGCTCTCCTATGGTAGGAAGACAAGGCTATAGATAATTGAAGTAGGTTTTGATTATTTATACTAATTGTTTAGTTCTATATATTTTAATCTAATAATTTTTTTGCTTTACTTCATCCATAAATTCAGACTTACTTTTTCAAAATATTATATATTAATTGAGCCATTTCCCCTCGAGTAGATGTTGACTTAGGCTCAAGTCTTCCATTGCTTCCTGATATAATTCCTCCTTCAACAAGAGCTTTCATAGCTTCCTTCGCCCAGCTCTCTATAAGATTTACATCAAAGAAATCCTCTATTCTCTTGCCTGTAGCTTCTGTAGGCAATTCTTCCATAGTCTTAAGCGTGTTGTATAACAACGCAAACATTTCTTGACGTGTAATTTCCTTATCTGGAAGGAATAGATTGTTACCAACACCTTGAGATATATTTAGTCTTTTAGCTGCTGACAGGTAGCCCGTATAATAAGTGTTTCCTCCATCAGCAAAATTATCTACTGGGTATGTATCTGGCTGAATTCCATATGCTCTCATGACCATAACAATGAATTGTGCCCTATTTAATTTCCCCATTGGTGTATAGTTGTTATCACTAGTACCTGCTGTAATATTACGAGCTGCTATAAAGCTTACTGCTTTACTATACCATGCGTCTTCCTGTACATCATCAAAGCTTATGCTATTGTATCCAATAGCGAAAGTTGAAAAATGATTTGTCTTGAAGGTTATTTGCCCAGTATTTTCATTATACATACAATTTCTCACAATTTCTGGCTTTCCTTGGGGATTTATATAGTAAACCACAATAGCCTCAACATTCTCCATAGGCTTAGGACTATAAGGAATCCTCACTGTAAGTTTTCCATTAAATTTACTGATTTGCTTTTCACCACTCATTACAGAAAAATCAAAGGCTGGTCTATCTTCTACTAATTCTTTTGCCTCTGACGATAGCTTATCTTTATCCGAATAAGCTATACAGATAACTAAATCACCTTCACTTGTATCTCCAATTTCCTTTAGGGTTTTTTCATCAAAGAGAATAGAGCCTATAGGTGTATCTATAGTTAGGGAATCAATCCTAGATTCTTTAATGTTTCTTATAACTTCTTTTGGTAATATTATTTCTAAGGACTTATTATCTCCTGTTGTCTCTACAGCAATTTTAATATCTACCTTGTTAATACCAGATTCTTCAGCCTTTACTAAAGCATCAGCTATTACTTTGTTCATATTATCTGTAGGAATGTTTATTATTGTTTGTCCATCCCTGTCTGTTACTCCCGTAGCTTTAATAGTAGCAGTGACTTTACTAGGCTCTGTCTCTACCTGTAATTCTGTCTTTTGCTCTGATTGCTTTGGCGTTTCTGGTTTGCTTGGTGTAGGTCTAGAGTCGTCAACTTCCTCATCAATTGGAGGACCCCCTGTGCTTGCTACACTAAACTGAGCTACATTATATGAACCACCTGTATAGTCTGCACTTCTAACCTTGTAGGTTCCTACAGCAAGAGCTCCTACTGTTATAGAGCTTTCAAAGCTTCCATTATCTAAGGATGCGGTTCCAAAATAAAGCAAATCACCATTAGGCTTTAATATTTCAATTACAATAATTTCTTTAGCTATACCTTCACCTGCTCCTGTTACTTTAACTGTTCCAGTAGAGTTATTATATGACGCTGTTAATTCTGTTACCGTACCGCCTATAGCAGCTTGTCCAATATTGCTAATGGGTAATAGTATCATTGTGAGTAAAATAGTAACAACCACAAATCTATATATTTTATTCATAATCCATACCATCCTTTCCTGAACCCCAGTCTTTATGATTAGGCATTAAATGACCCCATCCAGCTCCTACACCAAAGGTTGCACCGCCAAATGTATTTGAACCTTCATCCACACCTTCCTTTGATATTAAAAATGCAGTTATACGGTTAGCCCTAGATACAGATGCATAATCTGGATGCCCTTTTCTATACACAGGGATTTCATCTCTAAAAGGTTCACCTTCAATTAATACTTCAAATTGCTTTGCGCCTAAAATACGATTATTTTCATAATACATAACTAAAAGGGTATGATCTATTAAGTATCCTTCCTCAAATGCGAAAACTCCTACAAAAGTAATATAATCTTCACCATTGTATTCATATGGTGTTCCTCTCGGTGTAGTTATTTCTTCACCTGATTCTAGAATTTCCCTTTTATGTTCTTCGTCGTATTCCATTGAAAAGGCATCTAATAATACTCTTCGTATTTCGAGAGGTACTTCACTTGTGCTATTATCTTCAAATTTTAATGTTAATGTAAGCCTTACTACAGGTTCTATTATATCTGGAAGAGTCACTCTCCAATGCTCATCCAAATGACCATCTTGTTCCTTAAACTCTGCAGTTATACCTTCACCTTCTATACCTAAAATAACAAACCTTTTACCTATGTTAGATGGTTTAATAGATACTTCTTCATTTAAGAAATATACAAAGGAGGTAGGAGTAGCATTAGTTCTACCAGAAGCATCAATAACACCTGTACCCCAATCTCCTGCTCCAATTTCAGGCTCTACGTTTATGCCAACAAAGTCATCCTCATAAAAAGTAATGAAAGCATGTCTATTGTGATTATCATACATATAGTGGAGTGTTGCCTTGCCAAAATTTTTATAAACTGTTAGCTCTGGACCATTAACATTGCTATGGACAACATATTGAGACCTGTCAACTACATATTCAAGTACTCCCCATCCACCAAAATCCGTTAGCTCTTCATCCTCTGTTTCTACTTCCATTCTAATTGTTATACTGCTTTTATTTTTGAAATCAATCTTGATATTTGGCATGCATTCTTTAGTTGTATAGAAGGGTTCCTCTTCCCCTTCATAATAGAAATTAAATATCTCTTCTCCACAATCTGGCCAGCCTGGTTCTCCTGGTTCTCCTGGCTCTCCTGGTCCACCTGGTCCTTCAACTATCTCTGTGACTATAATATTTTTTGTAGCATAACCTACTAAATAAGAATAATCTCCACCTTGCTCTGGTTCTTGCTGAATTACATTATAAAAACATACAAATAAAAAATAGTCTCCAGGATCTAAATTTTCATGTCTAGTGTTTTCTAAAGGTTCTTGTGGATTGCTATTAAAGCCTGCAGGTAATCCATCGTTCTCAACATTCCAAGTATGACTAGGTATCAGTACAACTCTAAATTCATCTACGTTTGATTTTATTTCTTCTGGTAAATTGTCTTTTATCACAGATACATTAACTCCTGAGCTTCCTGATGTGTTTATTTCAGCAGATATAGCCGTATCTGTTACCATCACTACATCACTTTTTTTGTAAAGCGGTAATGGCACCCTCTCCCATGTGTGCTCATTTAATTCAAAATTCTCATTAGTTGTATAATAGCCATCTGCACTTGCCTTTAGTTCATATCTGCCATTTGTTAATAAGTATTTGTATTCGTTATTATCCTTGCTTTGAAAATCCACTACTTCTCCGCTATCAGCAGCATATACTGCAAATGATACCGTTTCCGAAATCATGTCATTTGTTTTCCCATCATATAGTTCAAAGGTTATAGTTTTTCCTTCTCCATAGGCAATGTTTGAGATAGGTATCATAACTAGCAATAAACTCATGATGATAGATATAAAGCACTTTACTTTCATAGCTTATCTCCTCCTTATAAACATAGTATTAAACTACTCATAAAAACAATTTTACTTTTATAAAGCTTATACACAATATTTAGAAGCTTCTATTCTCCCTCCTTTATTAAACCTAGCAGTTATTATAATAATCCTTTCAAATAATTTTTCTATATCCTCTTTTGATTCTTCATTTTCCGATGCACCTTGCAATAATATTTTTGATTCTCCAAATTCAAGTAAGGAGATTAAGGAAAGAGTTATTTTGTATTTTTCTGAATTAAATGATTTTTTGCTTATGCTAATGAGCCCTAAATCTCTATTAGCTTCTTCAATAACAAAATTCATCTCCTCTAATGCATCATATATAGCATTAAATATAATGCTTTTATCTAGATTAAATTTTTTCGAGAGAACAATCATATACCCTCCACCTCCCTTATATTAACTATAAGTCTAAGGATATAATCTTAGTAGGACAGGCTTGGTATAGGGAGTCAAAATGCAGGGGTAGTTTTAGGGTAGGTATGTGATAGGATAGTACAAAATTTTACTTTGAAATATAGTATATTTTGTCGTATAATAAATTAACATAGTATGGGAGTGGTAATATGAATCGTAAAAATTTTCTTTTGTCTACGGGGATTATTGCTCTTTATTTTTTATGGGGCGGCTCTGCTTATATATCACAAATGTATAGGCTTCATGCATTCCTAAGTCCAGAGCAGGTAGATATTATTGCAATGCGTTGGAATTATATAGCTCAAGCCTTAGGTATAATTTTATTTTCATTATTTTTATGGTATGCCCCTAGCCTTGCGTCTAAACCTTCTACTTATGCTATTGGAATGTTTATAAATGCAATAGTAATCACAGTAATGCTCACCTGGAATAATCTCTTTATAATTGTATTTAGTGGTGTTATTATGAACCTATTTCTTGGAATTTTTGCTGCCTACCAATTTGCTGTACTAGCTACTCAGGTTCCTCAACAAATGCGAGGGAGGGCTTTTGGATTTGCTTATGCTATAGGTAGTATTGGAACTTATTTGATTTCCTTAATGCTCAATGGTAGGATGATGGAGTCAGGCTATGTGGTGCTTCTTTATATTGGATTTATTCTAATAAACATGAAACTTATATCCGCAGTACAAAACTTGCCTATTTCTGAGGAAAATAAAAGGATTACATTAGAATCATTTCCTAGTAAAAGCCTACTTCTACAGTTTATAGCTGTTTTTCTTTTAATGTCATTGATTAACTCTATAGGCTCTAATTATCAATCCTCAACTATATTCCATAAAAAAATTAACTTTGAGTTAGCAAGAGCATTCTATGCATTAGGCTTAGTCATTGCAGGGATAATTGCTGATAAAAGTAGAAAATATGGAGCACTTTGCTGCTTAGCAAGCCTGTTTTTCCCATTTGCTGCTATCGTATTATATAAAGAGCCTTCATTTATATTTATAACATGGGCTTTTAGCTATTTACTACTAGGCTTTTACTCTGTTTACCGTGTGATTGCTTTTGTTGATATTTCTAGCAAAAAAACAGAATGGCTTCCTTTGGCAGGTTTAGGCCTATGTGTTGGACGGGTTGGAGAGGCTTTAAGCACATTTATCCCTAGTGCTTTATTGCATAGTTCAATTTTTAGTACTATTTTAATAGCTGCTTTATTTATGCCACTTATTATTTTGTTTATTATACTATTTCAAAGGCTATATATGACAAGCCTATCTATTCCTAAGACTCAAGAAGATTTTTATAAGGAATTTGAAAACGAGTATTCTCTTACAAATAGAGAACGTGAAATTTTACGTTATGTCATTAAGGGTTATTCTAATAGTGAAATCTCTAGCCTTGCATACATATCTGAAAACACAGTCAAATTTCATATAAAAAATATACTAAAAAAAACTAATTGCTCCAACAGAACTGAAATTATGGAGCTTTTGCAAAAAATGGAACTTAGTACCAATGATTTTATGTACTAGCATTTTTTAAGTATGGTCAACAAAATAGCCCTGTTCTCTTATAATAAGAGAACAGGGCTATTTTGAGAATAACTTCTGAAAATAGGCTTAGCATATTATTAAGAAAATTTGGTCTTAAGGTATTATTTAAGATCAATCCTAAGCTTTAGTATTATTAATAGGCAATGCAAAACTTTAAATAAAATAAAGGATTTTCCATAGAAAAATTGAATATCTCTTGTGACACAGCTTTTGATAAGGCTCATTAGGTCAGGTTATTTGGATAAAGAAAATAATGTAAAACTATTGTATTCGTTATGAAAAATTCCTTAGAACAGGTGAAAAATATGAATAGGTTTGTTAGACTTGAAATAATTACAGAAGATAAGATTGGAATGACATTAGCCATACTATCTCAAATTTATTCTGCTAATATAAACTTAAATTCTTTAGAGGTTTTTCCTAAAAAGGTTTGTGTTAAAATGCTAAGTATAGATGAAGCTAAAAAAAATCTACTAATAAAGAATCTATCAGGATTAGACGGGGTAATTGCCATAAATGAAATAGATTTGCTTTCCTACGAAACAAGCGAAAGAAAGCTTCATGCTATTATTAACTCGGTAGAAGATGGAATAATCTCTATAAACAAGGATTATAAAATAGAGATTTTTAATGATTATTGTGAAAATATTTTTAACTGCAAAAAGGAAGATGTTTTAGGCACAGATATAAGAAAACTCATTAACAACAATTCATCTATTACAAACCTCATGAAGAAAGAAAATAAACATAAGGACTTTCAATTAAACATAGAAAGTACAGGCAATAAGCAGTATATATCCACAGAAAATCTTATTAAAGATGATGATGACAAAATTCTCGGTGCTGTAATATCTATAAAGGATACTGAAAGGGCCATACAAATAGCAAATATTATTTCTGCTAATAAGGCGGATGCTTTTAAGGATATTATCGGTAATAGTCCCTCTATTGAAAAAGTCAAAGAAATGGCTCAGCTAGTAGCTAAAAATGATTCAACTATTTTGCTGCGAGGAGAAAGCGGGACAGGAAAAGAGCTTTTTGCAAAGGCAATTCAAAACCTAAGCAATAGGAGGAGCAAAAGCTTTGTTACATTGAACTGTGCTGCCTTACCAGATACCTTGATTGAAAGCGAGCTGTTTGGATATGAAAAAGGAAGCTTTACTGGAGCCTTTGAAGGTGGTAAGGATGGTCTTTTTAAAGAAGCCCATGGCGGAACATTGTTTTTAGATGAAATTGGTGAGCTTTCTGGAGCTATGCAAGCAAAGCTATTAAGAGTTTTGCAAGAAAAAAGCATTAGAAAAATAGGTAGTACTAAGGAAGAAAAGGTTGACGTTAGAATAATTGCAGCTACTAATAAAGACCTAGAGAAGATGATTCAAGATAATAGCTTTAGAGAGGATTTGTACTATAGATTAAATGTTATCCCTATACATATTCCACCTCTTAGAGAAAGACTTGAGGATATTCCTTTATTTGTAGCATTCTTTATAAACAGTTTTAATAAAAAATTAGACAAAATAGTGGAAGGAGCAGAAGGGGAGTTTGTGAATAGACTCATGAAGCATAGCTGGCCTGGAAACGTTAGAGAGCTAAAGAACGTAATAGAAAGGGCAATGAATCTCTGTGAAGGTAGTTTTTTGAGGACAGAGAACCTAATCATAGCATCACATAAAAACATTTCAGCACCTGAAAGCTATCTATATTCTAGGGATAGTCTGCCACTAAAAAAACTAGTGGAGGACTGTGAAAAAGGTGCCATTAAAAGTGCCTTAATAAACAATAAAAGCATTAGGGCCGCTGCCAAGGCTTTAGGCGTATCTCACACTAC
The DNA here is from genome assembly GCF_900107485.1 of Proteiniborus ethanoligenes. Taxonomy (NCBI): domain Bacteria; kingdom Bacillati; phylum Bacillota; class Clostridia; order Eubacteriales; genus Proteiniborus; species Proteiniborus ethanoligenes. The sequence continues at coordinate 90,560 of NZ_FNQE01000002.1, read as the reverse complement.
TATCATAAATAAGGTCAAAAAATATAATATAAAGTGGTGAGTTTGGTTTCCACATGGAAATTAAACTCACCACTTTTATTCTTTTGTGGCTTAAAAGCTTTCCATTGCCTTTTACTATTTGCTTTTATGTACTACATAATGGCTATTTTATAATATAGTATACGATTCTTGTATTATTTCATTTCTGGTATGATTTTTGCTTATTATAAATAATAAATAGATAATATTAAAAGGAGGACACTATGGATAGAGAGGGATTAACAAGCATGGGTTTCGGAACAAAGGCCGTACATGGTGGACATAAAAAGGATATTGCCACAGGGGCTTTGACTACTCCTATTTATCAAACTTCAACCTTCGTATTTGATTCTGCTGAGCAGGGTGGGAGAAGATTTGCTTTAGAAGAAGGAGGCTATATATACACTAGATTAGGTAATCCAACAAATACTCAAGTTGAAGAAAAAATTGCATTATTAGAGAATGGTGAAGCTGGTTTGTCTACTGCTTCTGGTATGGGTGCTATCTCCTCAGCTTTATGGACAGCTTTAAAGGCAGGAGATCATCTTATTGCTTCAGAAACTCTTTATGGTTGTACCTTTGCTTTTTTGAATCATGGCTTGACTAGATTTGGTGTGGACGTAACCTTTGTAGATACTACTAATCCTGAAAACGTGAGAAAAGCTATGAAGGATAATACTAGAGTAATATATTTAGAATCCCCCGCTAACCCCACCTTATTAATTTCTGATATAAAGGCTATATCTGAAATTGCTCATGAAAAAGAAGATTGTTTAGTAATAGTAGATAATACCTTTGCTACTCCATATATCCAAAGACCTTTAGAACTTGGTGCAGATGTTGTTGTTCACTCTGCTACAAAATATTTGAATGGGCATGGAGATATTATTGCCGGCTTTGTAGTAGGAACCCAGGATTTTATAAATCAAGTACGATTTTTTGGTATAAAGGACATGACTGGTGCTGTTTTAAGTCCATTTGATGCTTTTCTGCTTATGAGAGGAATGAAAACTTTAGAAATAAGAATGGAAAAGCACTGTCAAAATGCTATGGAGGTTGCCAATTTTTTAGAATCTCATGAGGCAGTTAAGAAAGTATATTATCCAGGACTAGAAAGCTTTGAGCAATATGATTTAGCTAAAAAACAAATGAATTTACCAGGAGCAATAATAGCCTTTGAGCTTAAGGGTGGCATAGAAGAAGGTAAAAAGGTAATAAATAATACTCATCTTTGTAAAACCGCAGTAAGCTTAGGGGATGCAGAAACACTGATACAGCATCCAGCCTCAATGACTCATTCTCCATATACTCCAGAGGAAAGAGAAGAAGCTGGAATAAGTGAAGGCTTAGTTAGATTGTCCGTAGGTCTAGAAACCTGCAGTGATATAATAAATGATTTAAAATATGCTTTAGATTCAATACTTTAAGCTTATATATAAATCTTTAATATAAAGCCACTTAGCTACTCTCTTTGATAATAGTTAAGTGGCTTTATATATTTACTTTACTACAAAATTTTTAAATAATACATTGCCTAAACTCACTTACATAAATAGGCTTATAAGTTAGCCTATTGTTTACCCTAGCGCTTTCCATTAGGGAAATTTTATCTGCAAATATATTTATATTATCTGTTTTTATTTTTTCAGCTAGCTTATTAAAATCTTCTTTAATAATTACTTCTCTTCCTAAGGTAATATGAGGAGTAAAGCTCCTGTCCTCTTTTGGATAACCTTCTTCTTCTAGACCTAGTTCTAAATTATAATATAGTTTTTTAAGTGTTTCACTTTCCTTAAGACCCATCCAGATTATCATCCTATTGCCTCTAGGGAAATATCCCAAATTTTTAAAAACCAATTGGAAGCAGTTTTGTTCTAAACTTGTTTTGTCTATTACTCTTTTTAGAATCTGTATTTGATTAGTATCTACCTCTCCAATAAACCTAAGTGTTAGATGGAAGTTTTCCTTTCTAGTAAAATTACCTCTCTCACTATAGTTGGTAATTAAACATTGTATTTCATGTAAATATTCCTTGATTTTCTCTGAAAATTCTATCCCTATGAAAACCCTCATAAGTATACCCCGTCTAACAGATTATTTATATAGTATCAAAAAAAACCTCTTACTATCATTAATAAGCCCATAATTGCCAATGGAACACCAATAATAGCACCAATAACAGTTAAGCTTAAAACTATACCTAGGATTATGAAAACAAAGCCTAATATTATAGCAATTAGTCTTCCTGTTATCTTGATTATATATTCAACTAATTTTCCTAATGCAATAAAAGGTAAAAACAAAACTCTCATCTATCCCTACTCCTTTTTATAGCACTCATATAAGTATTCTGGTTTTATCATTTATGATTTATATTATTCTATTTTTTAATGAATATTCCTTCTTTTAACTCTTTAAAGGCTAAATCTAACTCTTCCTTAGTATTCATGACTATTGGTCCTCCCCATGCAACTGGTTCATTTAATTTTTTCCCGGTTAAAAGTAAAAATCTTGCAGGGCTTTTCCCTGTTTTTACTCTGATAGTGTCTCCCTCTGTAAAAAGTACTCCGTTAGGATAACTAATCATTTCTTCTTTTTCAACATTAAAATTAGCTTCTCCTCTTACAAGAAAAGCAAAGGCATTAAAATCATAATCAACACTATAAACAAATTCTGAATTCTCTTTTAGTTCAACGTCAAAAAAGCTAGGCTTTGTTTCTGTAGCCTCCATTGGTCCTTTTTTTCCACCATATTCTCCTGCAACAATATGCACTGTATAGCTTTCCTCTTCATATACAGGAATCATTTCCTTAGTTATATCCCTATATTTAGGTTCTGTCATCTTTTCTTTTTTAGAAAGATTAAGCCAAATCTGAACTCCTAGCATTTGTGGACTTTCCTGTGGCATTTCCTGATGGAGAATTCCTGAGCCTGCTGTCATCCATTGACAATCTCCATCACGTATTACTCCTTTGTTGCCCAAGCTATCACCATGCTCTATTGCACCATGGATTAAATAGGTAACAGTTTCGATTCCACGGTGTGGATGCCATGGAAATCCTTTAATATAATCCTCTGGATTAGTAGAATCAAAGAAGTCCATCATTAAGAAAGGATCAAAATCTGGTATTTCGTAGTATCCAAAGGTTCTATATAGACTTACTCCTGCACCATCCTTTGCTTGTCTTCCCATAAAATATCTCTTTATTTTTCTATCCATTACTAATCCTCCTTCAGTCCTTATTCTATATCCTCAAAATTATTTCTATAATGACTTGTTCTAGTTGATTTTCGAATAGCTTGCAGTAGTTCCTTTAGTAAAGTATTAAAAGCAGTATGATGAGACTTAATTTCCTCTTCATCTTTTTCTTCAAGAGATTTCTGTAGGCTAACAGCAACACTATGAAGTTTATCTGCTCCTATGCTTCCTGTGCTGCTTCTTGTCTTATGCACAATCTGAATTGCATCACTATATCTTTTTTCATTTATTGCAAGGGATAAGCTTTCGATTGTGTTTTTATTTTCTTTATAATATTCCCCTAATATCATTTCATAAAGCTGAGCATTGTTTCCTAAGTTTTTTAGTCCCCTGGCTTTGTTAAGAATATCCGAATTTTCATTGTCTTTAGCTAAAGATGCTTCTATAATATTACTCAAGGTTTGGATAAAATATTCTGGCTCAAAGGGCTTGCTGATGTAGTGGTTAATTCCATGAGCATGACATTTTTCCTTTACCCCTTGAATTACATCTGCTGTCATGGCTACAATTGGAACAGATTTTGATATTTCTCTTATTTTTATAGATGCGTCATAACCATTAAGAACAGGCATATGTAGATCCATCAAAATTAAATCTATATCCTGAATATGCTCCCTAAAGGTCATAATGCCCTCTGCTCCATTTTCTGCACTCCAAACTGAAAATCCTGCCTGCTTAAGAAGGGATTTGACAATTAATAGATTGGTCTTATTGTCCTCCACTACTAAAATTCCATGAGAACTTCTTGATGGCTCCATTATTTTCTCCTCTATTGGCTCTAGGACTCCATTAGCCACAATGGCATTAGCTTTAAATGTTTCTAAAATTCCGTTAAACAATATAGATGGGATAATAGGCTTTCCAATTCCCGCATGAACTCCATTTTCATCTAGCTTATCAAACAAGTCTTCTCTCATCATAGGCAGTAGCATTATTATCTTTGGCATACTAACTATTCTTTTGTTATTCCTCAGTGATTCAATAAATTTAAACCCTCCTTCTATAGGAGTATCATAGTCTAGGATAAGTAAATCATAAGGATTGACAGTTTTGCCGTTAGCTGTTTCTAGCATATTTATAGCGCTGACTGGTGATGTGGTTAGCTCACAATTCATTCCAAAAGCACTGAGATAACTATCGATAATATTAATGTTCCCTCCACTTTTCTCTAAAACCAAGGTTTTAATATCTTTAAAATAATATGCAGACATTTGCTTCTTATATTCTTTTTCTTTTTGAGCATCTACTTCCAAGGCAAGCTGGATAACAAAAGTAGAACCCTCTCCTTCTGTGCTGAAAACCTGTATATCTCCACCCATCATGTCAATTAAATTCTTTACAATGGATAGTCCTAGTCCTGTGCCTCCAAATCTTCTAGTAATACTAGCATCCCCTTGGGTAAATGGTTGGAAAAGCTGCTTAATCTGTTCCTCTGACATTCCAATACCTGTATCCTTTATTGTAAAAGATAAATAGTACATATTAGCTTCCCTAGCTACTAGTCTAATATGGAATAAAATTTCTCCTGATGTAGTAAACTTAACAGCATTGTTAATAATATTGAGAAGAATCTGTTCTATTCTTTTAGAATCACCATAAAACCAGTTAGGTATTTCAGGATCCTTTGTTAGCCTAAGTTCAATCTCCTGCTCTTCAATTTTATAGGATACAATATTAACTACTTCTTGAATTACCTGATCTAAGCTGAAGGATATCCTATCTATTTCAATTTTTCCAGCTTCGATTTTCGAAAAATCTAGGATATCATTAACAATTCTAAGCATATTATTTGATGCTTGTACTATTCTTTCAACATACATTTTCTGAGTTTGCGATATATTATCTTTCTTTAACAAATAGGCCATACCAGTAATAGCATTTAGAGGTGTCCTTATTTCATGAGACATACGAGCCATAAAACTAGATTTAATATTGTTTGCAGCATCTGCTTCCTGCTTAGCTTTCTCTAAATCTATTTGAATCCTTTTACGCTTTTCAATCTCTTTACGCAAGCGAACAATCCAAAATATGGATATCAGCCAAATAAAAAATATTAGGGAGCCAATTATTAATACTATCCTAAAAATAGGACCATAATCCATTTCACTTTCAAATCCTATCCATTTATTGTTAATACTAATTCTCTCTTCCTCAGTTATTGTATCAAGAGCTTTATTCAGTATACCGACAAGCTCTGGCCAATCTTTTCTAACAGCAAAATGTATGGCCTGTTGCTTTTCTGCTTCAAAAGCTACAAACTTTAAATTCGTTAAACCCGTAGATCGTATTAAATAATTAGTAGTAGCTAGATTCCCCACAAAAGCCGTTTCTGAACCATTTGCAACTGATGTTAGGGCTGTCTCTACGGACTCATATAGGCTTAAATTAATTCGGGGAAATGATAATAAATAGCTATGATGAGAGCTGTTTTTTTGAACTGCAACTGTTATCCTTTCTAAATCCTCTATCCCTTTAATGCTGCTAGTGGTGTCTCTAGTGACAATTACCCGTTTAAAATAATAATATGGCTCTGAAAATAAAAACTGCTCCTCTCTTTCAGGGGTCTTTGAAACAGCAGGAAGCACATCTATATCTCCTTCAAGAGCTTTTTCATATGCTTCTGGCCATGTTAGTCCTTCGACAACTTCCATTTCTAATCCAGTTTTTTCCCTAAGTATTTGAATATAATCTGCTGCAATTCCTTTATAGTTTTTATCTTTATCTATAAATTCAAAGGGAACAAAATTAGGATCAATGCCTAATCGAATGACAGGATGTTTTTTTATAAATTCAAGCTCTTCTTTGGTCCATTGAATTTCAGGATTGCTGGCACGATAAAAAGGAGAAGCATATAATACTAAAATTAAAATGCCTATAATTAAAAGGATTCTGCGTTTCATTAAGCCTCCTCCTTCACTAACTCCTGCACATACCTTTTAGAAATCTCTAAGATTTCATCTTTAATTTCTAAAAAGCCTTCAACAATTTTAGGATCAAAATGCTTCCCACTTTCTTTTTTAATATATTCTATTGTATAAGAAAATCCATAGGCTGGCTTGTATACTCTTTCACTCATCAAAGCATCGTATACATCAATAATAGCCATGAGCCTTCCTGGTAGGGGTATAGACTCTCCTACTAAGCCCAATGGATATCCAGTACCATCGTATTTCTCATGATGAGCTCCAACAATCTCAATAGCTGTTTTTATAAAGCTTGGTATATGTTCATCATCATATAAATCATTTTCTAAGGCTTTTACCCCATAATTTACATGGTTCTTCATAATCTCGTATTCCTCTGTTGTCAGTTTGCCAGGCTTTAATAGTATATTGTCTGGTATGCCCACCTTACCGATGTCATGAAGTGGAGTCGTAGTTACTAGCTCTTTTATGTAATGGTCTGTTAAAATATCCTTGTATTCCTTCTTCTTTTTTAAATGTTCACAAAGCATTTTCATTATTTTTTGAGTTCTTATGGTATGATTGTGGGATTCAATGTTTCTAATCTCAAGAAGCCCTACTAAGGCATGGATAGTAATGTCACGTGTTGCTATCAGCTCTTTAGTTTTCTTTAAGACCATTGAGTCTAGTCTTTCGTTATCCCTTTCAACCTTCTTCTGTACTTCTTTTAGCTTTAGATGTATATCTATTCTGATTCTTAAAGATTCAATATTTAAAGGCTTTCTAATATAATCAACTGCTCCTAATTTAAGGCCTTTTACCTCGTTATCTATTTCATCAAAGTTAGTTAATATTATAATTCTAATGGAGCTATATTTTGGATTATTTTTTAAAGACTGGATAACCTGAAATCCATCCATATTAGGCATGTTCAAATCGAGTATCATAAGATCAATATCTGGTGTGGTTTCAATCAACTGCATAGCCTCTAGTCCATCACTGGCAGTTAAAGTATGGTAATCTTCTAACATACTTTCAATAATCATACGATCTGTAGCTGAATCATCAACAATTAATATCTTCATGCCAATATCTCCCCCTATTATCTAGCTATTAGTTTTTAAGAGTTATAATTCTGGTCTTTTTTATCACAGTTCCTTCCATTTTTACTTTAAAAGAAAAGTCTATTTATAGTTTTATATAGTTTTGCTTAATTTAAAGAAAACCTTCATAGGGTCTTTAAATTATTTCGTACAATGGGGAAGAGTTTTGACTGAAAGGGACTGTGTTAAAAAAGCATTGTATTTTATACATACCCTTTTTATAAATTCTTAACTGGAAAAGTTTTTCTACTACTAAAATTAGTAATTTATTATTTTTTGCCTTATAAATTGTACATATCTGAAAATCACTTTTCCTTATGAGCATTGTTTTTAATAATCTATCATATTGCAACTTTATTCGTCAATTGTTTAAATAGAATTTCCTGAATTGCAGCTTAATTTAGGCTGTTATTACTATATAAATTGATTTATGATGGGTATTGTTCTATCAATAATTTATTATTTTTTTAAATATCTATTGCAATTAAATTAATAATCGTGTACTATTGTATTAATCAATTAATACAATAGTACAGCTTTATAAGCAAAGGAGTGATGAAATGCAATGGAATATTGACTCAGAGCGACCTGTATATATTCAGCTAATTGAACAGATACAGGCAGGAATCATATCAGGCCACTATAGTCTTGGAGATAAGCTGCCTTCAGTTCGTGAATTAGCAGCTCAAGCTGGTGTGAACCCCAATACTATGCAGAGAGCATTATCGGAATTGGAGCAAACTGGATTAGTTTATACTCACCGAACCAGTGGCAGATACATTACCTCAGATGTAGAAATGATTAGAAAGCTAAAAAAGCAATCTGGGAAGGATATTGTTTTAGATTTCATAGAAAGGATGAAGCAAATCGGCTATGAAAAAAAGGATATTTTAGAGATTGTGACAAAAATATTAGGGGAGATGATAGAATGAATCCTATTTTAGAATGTAAATCAATAACCAAAAAATATTCAGGTTTTGCTGCTCTTTCAGATGTTAGCTTAACATTAGAAAGAGGTCGTATTATTGGACTACTAGGTCCAAATGGAAGCGGAAAAACTACTTTAATTAAATTGATTAATGGTCTTTTAGTACCAGATAGTGGCATAATCAAGATTGCAGGCAATGAGCCTGGAGTAGAAACCAAGAAAATTGTTTCCTATTTACCAGAAAAAACATACTTAGCTGATTGGATGAACGTTACTGAGCTTATAAGATTATTTGAAGACTTTTATGCAGATTTTGATTCTAAAAAAGCATATGAAATGATAATAGATCTTAAAATCAATCCAAAAAAGCCCCTTAAGGCCCTATCTAAAGGAACAAAGGAAAAGGTTCAGCTTATTTTAGTTATGAGTCGTGAAGCCGATTTGTATTGTCTTGATGAACCTATAGGAGGAGTAGATCCCGCATCAAGGGATTATATTTTAAATACTATTATAAATAACTATAGAGAGAACTCTACAGTCTTAATCTCTACACACCTTATTGCTGATATTGAAAAAGTATTAGATGAGGTTGTTTTTCTTAAGGATGGCTCTGTAACCCTTCATTCTTCTGTTGATGATGTCAGAGCAAAAGAAAGCAAATCAATTGATTCATTATTTAGGGAGGTGTTCAAATGCTAGGTAAATTAATTAAACACGAATTGAAGGCAACTAATAGATTATTAGTACCTTTATATCTAGCATTACTAGGTATATCTATTATTAACCATTTTCTATTCCCTTCTGCCATAAATGGTGGTTTCCTTGGACTATTTGTTGGATTTTTAATAGTTGCTCAAGTAGTTCTAGCTATTGCAATTTTATTTACAACGATTATATTTATGATTATTAGATTTTATAAAAATCTTTTAGGTGATGAAGGCTATTTAATGTTTACACTACCTGTCAAAGCTTATCAATTGATTATTTCAAAGCTTATAATTACACTTTTTTGGTTAATTATCAGTTTAATAATTATATTAATTTCTCTATATGTAGCTTTTTCTGCCTCTGTTAACATGAATATAATTCTTAAAGAAATTAAATTTGCTTTTTCTGAGCTATTAACAATATTTGAAGGAAAACAGCTTATATTACTAACAGAATTCATTATCATAGTACTTTTAGCCTCAGTTGAAAACATATTATTAATATATGTTTCCATTGCAATAGGTCAATTATTCAGTAAGCATAAGATTATTGCATCTTTTGTAGCCTATGCTGTTATTTACCATGCTCTACAATTAATTATGCTTATAATTATCCTTGTTTTTGGCTATGCAACCTCTGGAAATATAGGCTTGGAAACTATAAAATATGTGAATATGGTGCCTCAGGTGTTTTTACCATTTACCATAATAACCAGCTTAATAGGATGTATTGTGTTTTTTACAGGAACTAATTACATTTTTAAAAGAAAACTTAATTTGGATTAGAAACAATACTCCCTCTGTCATATGTTAAATGACAGAGGGAGTCCAATATAACAAAATAGACTTTTCTAATAACCTTAGAGTACTAATGTAGGCTTTAGTTTACTCTACCTCATGAAGCCAGCATCTTGACCAATGCTCTTTAGAAATCTCTTTTAATTCTGGCAGCTCATCTTTACATCTGTCAAAAGCTTTATGACAACGATCCGAAAACCGGCATCCTTTTGGAAGCTCTGTTAGATGCGGTACGTATCCCTCAATAGTATCTAATCTCTTTTTTCTGTCATCTATTCTTGGAATACACTCCATTAGCTTTTGTGTATATGGATTTAGAGGATTTTTAAATAATTCTTTATTTGGTGCAATCTCCATAATTTTTCCACAATACATGACCACTACTTCATCTGCCATTTCTGCTACTACTCCTAGGTCATGAGTATTTAATATTATAGACATATTGTACTCATTTCTTAAATTACGGAGTAGGTCCAAAATTTCTGCCTGAATTGTAACGTCTAAGGCCGTTGTAGGCTCATCTGCAATTAATATTTTAGGATTGCAGGCTATTGCCATAGCTATCATAAGTCTTTGCCTCATTCCTCCACTAAACTGTTCAGGAAGGTGATTATATCTTTCTTCCCCATCAGGGATTCCAACTGCCTTCATCAGCTCTACTACAATTTTTTTTGAATCTTTTTTTGTAGCTTTTTTATGTATAATTAAGGCTTCTTCAATCTGCTTCCCTACTTTAATCATGGGGTTTAGTGTTGACATTGGATCCTGATATATCATGGCTATTTCATTTCCCCGTATTTTTTGCATTTCTCTTTCACCTTTTTTTAGTAGGTCTTCTCCCCTATAATATACTTCTCCTCCTATTATTTTTCCTGGAAAATCAACTAATCCCATGATAGAAAGAGATGTTACGCTTTTACCACTTCCAGACTCCCCTATGATTGCTATTGTTTTTCCTTCATCAAGAGTAAAACTTATATCATCTACTGCAGGATACTCATTCCTATCTAAGTAAAAGTATGTCTTCAAATTTCTAACCTCTAGTAATGACATATTATCCCTCCTTAATGAGATTTTATCTGTGGCATTAAGATATCCTTCAATGCATTAAAGAGCATAAAGATAAAATAATAGAAAATTGCCAGTGCTACAATAAATAATGTAAATCCAATTCCTGCTTCATAGGGAGGAATCAATTGAGTTGTGTAAAAATATATTAAGTAAAATCCTATTCCTTGGAAGTGAAAGAGTCTTTCTACAATAATAAGACTTGAAAACATTATACCTATAACCGTAGGAAATCCTGATAACACGCCAAATACTATGCTTTTCATCATATGGTTCTTTATAATTTGGAATCTGGAACAGCCTTTTCCCCTAGCCGCTAGTATATATGGCTTTGTAAAGCTATCCTCAATTATATTAGCTGTTATCCTTGATATATATGCTGCTGGAAGTATTGATATTGATATTATTGGATAGATGGCATGACTAAAGGTTTCATCTCCCAAAAAGGGAAATGGGCCTAAACCAAATATTGAGATTTCATTATTAAAAAGGTATATAGCACCTAGTTGCACAAGTGTTATTGTCAATATATCTGGAACTGAAAGAGGTATCAGGGACTGTAGCAGCTTTATTGTTCCACTCCTGTTCCTTTTTCTGCTGTCTACAATTCCTTTTGGTATTCCAATTATTATTGCAAGAAGAGCTCCGAAAAATAATATAGCTGAGCTTTTCTTTGCTGTTTTAGCCAATAGCTGTACTGTAGTCTCACTTTGAATCATTACTTTAAAGGCTTCACCACTAAAGAAAATTTTAAAATTATTCTTTATACTTTGGAGGATTTCATCTATCTCCATATTGGCTTTATGCTCTCCATTGAATGAATAAATATCAAAATCCGTAGGTATTCCTGTTATAGCTATAACAAGAAATAAAATTATAAGGAGTATTAATACATTTGTAAAAAATCTTTTACTTATTATCTTTAATATTTCAGCTGTCATTATTACTCCTCCCCTCTTGGTACAAGTGACAGGAAACTACTCTTTTATCATCAAGCTCTGTTAGCTTTGGCTCCTGAGTTTCACAAACATCCATTTTATTTGGGCATCTATCATGGAAAGTACAGCCTGAGGGTAAATTCATCCCACTAGGTATTTCACCTTGAAGCCTTATTCTATTAATATTTCTTCCTGGCTCAGGCAATGGTGCTGCAGACATAAGAGCTTTAGTATATGGATGCTTTGGAAAATCAAATATGTCATCTACATAACCCTTTTCTACTATTTTCCCAAGGTACATCACTGCAACCTTGTTGCTAACATGCTTTATTACGCTTAGATCATGTGCAATAAATAAATAGGATAGTCCAAATTCATCTTGAAGGTCCATAGTAAGATTCAGTATCTGTGATTGTACAGACACGTCTAATGCAGATACAGGCTCATCACATACTACAAATTTAGGTCTTGTTGCCAATGCTCTAGCTATACCGATTCTTTGCCTCTGTCCCCCACTAAATTCGTGAGGAAATTTTTTCCCATCATGCTTTGATAGTCCCACCATTTGGAGTAATCTACCTACTTCATTTCTATATTCCAGTGGTCCGACTATTTTATGTATTTGAAGAGGTTGAATCAATATATCCTCAATAGTCATTTTATAATCTAATGCAGAATAGGGATTTTGAAAGACTATTTGCAGGTCCTTTCTTAAGCTTCTAAACTCTCTATTACTTATGGTGCTAATATCCCTTCCTTCAAGATATATCTTCCCATCAGTCGGCTTAAGAAGTCTTAGTATTAACCGTCCTGTAGTTGACTTTCCGCTTCCAGACTCTCCAACAAGGCCAAGAGTTTCTCCCTTTTCTATTTTAAAATCTATACCATTTACTGCATTTACAACGCCTTTATTAACGCCTAAAACTTTACTTTTTATATTAAATTGTTTTTTTAAATTCACTACTTCAATCATGGTTTTTCTCCTTTACAAAGGTTTTTTAATCCATAATATGAGAATTCATTGTCATAGTATCTACTATAGTTTGTCCAATTTCTTCTAATCTCTTGTAATTTATACTTTCTATATTATCTCTACTAGTATTGACTGCACCTGTTGAGGGATTACCTATTCCAATACTTGTAAGAGCGTTTAATCTTAAATGTATCAGTGCTTCTGATATATTATAATCATAATGAAATCTTCGGTATTTTATATTCATTTGCTTAAATCTTTTTTCTATATCTAGTCCTACTAGATAGTTTTTTCCATCTGCTCTTTGGGATGGCAGAGTTATCAGATTTAGATATTTGTCCTCATTATAGCCTGGATAACTTATATCAAAGAAATAATAGCCATGAGTCAAAGCCATATCTATATCTCTCATTTCTGTTAAATGATAATGCCCTGATCCGCCAAGTGGAGTATATTTCTGTGTTTCAGACTCATTATCCCAAAATACAAGCTGAATGGATTTTTCTAATGGTTCTTCTATAAGGGACAATATCCTTGCCACCTCTAAAGCAGTAGCTGCAGGCGCTGCAGTCATTGCAAAGGTTTCTCTTTCTTGACTCTGATAAACACCATCATAGCTTGCTCCAATAACTATTATCTGTCCCGGATCTTCTATTGATTTTCCCTTACCTGGTAAAAAAGCAATAATATTTCGTCCTGGATACTCTGCTATCTTTGGATAGTCAAGATTTATTTGGACTTCTCTATAGCCACCTTCTAAATCCTTTCTCAAATCATCAAATGGGATAATGGCGGTAGATTTAAAAACATATGTGCCAAATTCTCTGTCATATTCCTCCCCAAGCAAAACAAACTCTACATCATATTTTAATTTTTTATTTTCATTAACTTTTACTATGTTTTGTTCGTTAATATTGTACTCATGCAAAATTGGAAACCTTGAAGTAATTGAAAAAAATTCTGTTTCTTCTGATACATTAATTGCATTTTGGGGATCTGCTGCAACTCCTTTATAGCTAAGCTTGTTCTTTGATGTGTCTGTAAAAATATTTCTATTAACTGTGGCGATACTAAAATCCTTATGTAGATAATATGTTTTCTCCACATCATTGTCATCTTTTAGTTTTATCCATCCTGATTCAATGGATACAGGCGATATAATTTTAGGATAGATTATTTCTTCACCTGTTTCTGGAGTAATTGTAGTATCTGTTAGTGGTATTTCCATAATTTCGACCAGATAGCCATAGGATTTTAATGTGTCAATAATATACTCACCAGCTAAATAGCCTCCTTCAGTTCCAGTTACTCTGCCACCATATTTATCCTTTGTTAGCTCTTCAATATGTAGTTTAGCCCGGTCTAAGTCAAATTTATATAGACTTGGGTGCCAAGGTATTATAAAGTATGCAATAGCTCCTACTATAACTAAAGTTTTTATAATTACAGGCTTATAATACTTTTTAAAATCCTTGATTTGTGAAATAAACAGCTTAGGAGAAAATAAATAATAAGCTTTTCTAATATAGCTAATTATTCTAGAGTCTCTTTTTTGAAACTCTATTCTAAGCCCTTCCCCTGTAAGATTTATTCCGATAATTGCAAAACTGAAAACCAAAATAGGGTATAAGGTCATCCAATATACAGAATTATATTTTCTAACATTTACTGCTATTCTTGAAAGGGTTCCGCCCCATTCAGGCTCTAAAATCATATCATAAGCTGCTTTAAAGGCTAGTTCCTTAATTTGTCTTGTTACTCCAACAAAAACATAGAGAACTGCTAATTGAGCAATCAGAAATAATGCCATTCCCATTTCTTTAAAAAATAAGCTTATACTATCCGGTATTAAATGTGGCAATACGTTTTGATATGCTATTTGTAGCTTTGTTTTTCCTATGGCTATTTCGCCCTCGATAAAGTCCTCTTCCATAACTCGCCTAGTTGAATCCTCGATCATTCCCGCTAGCTTTGCCCATCCTACAATAGTAAGCACTATTGCAAATGCAAGGATTGATTTGTCCATCTGAAGCTTTCGAAAATATCCTATGTTCAAAATTACGAAGCTAAATATAAGCATAGGTATTGCTGTGAAAAAGGTGTTAAATATTTTTATGATGCTAGAAATAAACCTTGTACCCATTCCTGCAGCTAGTCCAAGCGGAAGTGCTAAAATCATTCTAAATGCGGCTATAAGAAGTGCTAACTTTAGTGTGTTTCTAGTCCCATATATGAGTCTTGCGTAGACATCCCTTCCAGCATCATCTGTTCCAAGGATGTTTTCCTTGTTAGGAGGCATTGGGTTGTAACCAAATTTTTCTACCCATTCTCCCTTCTCCTTGTATTCTATGTATTTAGGTTTTTCCTCAAAAAGAGGATCCTTGGAAGTGAAAAGTCCTGGATAAAAGGCTAAGAGAATTAAAAATGTGACAATTATAATTCCAAGAAGAAGTGGGAAGTTGATATTTCTCATTGTATGCTTACCCTCCTTAAAATAATATTATAGTCATAAAGATATTTTTACTATTATAACACAGTTTCCAAATATTGCAATGTTTATAAATGAAACTGTCCATTTACGTTTTTAAGACTATGTTTTAGTTATTACAAAAATTTAACTATGTATAAGGCTAAAGTATTTTTTCTGAAAATTCAAAATACCTGTTTTCTTCTGCTTTTGGTCTGTGATTTTTGTTGCTCCAATCTTTTCATAGTTTTTTCTTCCAGAAAAAAATGGTATAGTTATTAATAAGATTTATATAAATTTTATTATGCTTATATAGCAATGATGGAGGTCAATATGGATAATAAAAAAGCATTAGATATTTTGGAAAATCTAAAAAAGGTCATTATAGGCAAGGATGATGTTTTAGAAAAAGTGCTAATCACTTTGCTTGCAAAAGGTCATCTATTAATTGAGGATGTGCCAGGTGTTGGCAAAACAACCCTTGTTAAAGCCCTTGCTAGAAGCATGAACTTGTCCTATAAAAGAGTTCAGTTTACACCAGATTTAATGCCTTCTGACATTATAGGATATAGCATTTATGACAAAAATACAGGAGCCTTCACATTTAAGAAAGGAGCTATTTTTAATCAAATATTTCTAGCTGATGAAATTAATAGAACATCTCCTAAAACTCAATCCAGTTTGCTCCAAGCTATGGAAGAGGGAGAAGTATCTACAGAAGAATCTCACTATATTTTAGAAAAGCCCTTTATGGTATTAGCAACTCAAAATCCGCTAGAATATCAAGGCACATTCCCACTGCCAGAGGCACAGCTAGATCGCTTCTTAATGCGTTTATCTCTTGGATATCCTGAAAAGTCATATGAAATAGAAATATTGAAGAATTATCAATCTATTAAGAACCTTAATCTTATAGAGCCAGTTGTTTCACAGGAAGATATCCTAGAAATGCAGCTTATGGTGGATGGGTTGACAGTCCATCATGATATTATTGATTATATTATCAATATTTCTAATGTAACTCGTTTCTATGAAGATTTACAGCTTGGAGCTAGTCCAAGAGCCTCAATTGATTTATTGAAGGTAGCAAAAGCAAAAGCATTTTTGTCCGGTCGAAGCTATGTTATTCCTGATGATGTGAAAACAATGGTTGCACCTGTATTGGGACACAGACTTATTCTTTCTCCAGAAGCCAAAATTGAAAGAAAGAGTGTTGAAGATATAATAAAAGGAGTTCTTAGTCGTGTTTTTGTACCGGTGATAGTAAATGAATAGATTACAAATAAGTATCTTATTAATATTTATCCCTCTATTATTCTTTGTCCTATTAGTTGGAGGAACTATACCCTACTTTTTGTTCTATGTATTCTTACTAACATTTCTCATTCCTCTACTCCACAGCTTAATTTCTCTTATGGGTATAAAAGGCTCTGTTCAGCTTCCAAAAGACGCCCTGTTTACTGGGGAAAAAATATCTATAGCCTATGAAGTCAAAAATAACAGTATTTTTCGCATACCTTATATGGAAATCCAAAGTCATATATTAGAGCAGCTAACAGGAATAGATTATCCAAATGTGGCTTTAGCACTGGAAAAAAAAGAAGACTTCATTCGCAAGGAAATCGGTGTTCTAAAAAGAAGAGGATATTACCAGCTTGGAGAAATACATATAACCATACGTGATGTATTCGGCTTTTTCTCATTTAAGAAAAAGATTAGGAGCAATGCTTCTCTTTTAGTATATCCAGAAGTGGTTAGCCTCTCTACCTTTAAAATAAATGTTAGTCAGCAATCTGGAGAACTTCTAATACAGGATTCCTTCTTTCAGGATAAAAGTAGAATTGATTCCTTGAGAGAATATAGAGAAGGCGACTCTATTAAAGCTATTCATTGGAAGCTGACAGCTAAAAAGGATGTGCCAATAATTAAAAATTTTGAAAATCGAGGAGATACTCATGTTGTAGTTTTCGTAGATAATGAGCATAGGCTATTTAAATATGATATAGATCGTCATCTAGAGGACAAGGCTGCAGTTGCTGCTATTAGTATCGTAAATTATTGTTTAAACCAAAATATAGAGGTTAATTTAATAACTCAAGATAATAAAAGTCATATAAATATACAAGGTCGCCAAAGCGCTGAGCTTAAGCCTTTTCTCGAAGCTTTAGCTAGATTTAAGGGTAATGGAGCCCTTGATTTTAGATTTCTTATTATGCCCAGCATTGATGCCTTGAAAAGAGGTTCAACAGTCGTAATTATTACACCTAATTTAGATAAGGCTATGGGTGTTCATGGAATTCAACTAAAAATGAAAAACTATAATCCTCTATTTATTGTAATAACTGATAGGGAAAATAAAACAGGATATATTGACCAATTAGTTGAAAAAAGGCTGAAGCAGGAAGGCATAATTATATATATTCTGGATCATAGCGCAAATATTAAAGAAGCATTGGAGGTTTTTCATGGATAATATATTGAATAGAAGTCAAAAAACAATATTGCATCTTATTTATGCTTCTTTTGTATTTAGCCTTGCGTACATTTTAGGATTGGGAATGAGCCTTAAAGCAGATGTTATGCTACAGATATTAATGGTTTCCCTTGGAAGTGCATTAGTTAAATTTTTTCTTCTAAATCCACTTGTTTTATATATTCTTTTGGTTGCTGGGTTTATGGCAATTATTTTAGTCCATCGTTTTATCTCTCCTATTTTGTTTCCTCTAATGGAGAGAATATATTATTTATTCCAGAATATTATTCAAAACCTCCAGGGTAAAGAAAATATTACATCAGATAATCTACTATTATTCTGGGGACTACTTATAGTCTTAATATCTTTTTTTACTGCCTTTATATTATTCAAGAATAAAAGCATTTATTTACTGCTTCCTGCTTATATAGGACCTTTTCTTTACTATTGGTATAGCTTTTTCGATGAAGCATTATGGATGTTGTCTATATTTTTATTAGCCTTTTTCATACTAATGGGCCTAGACAAGTATTCCAGAGAGAAAACGCAGACTTCAAACTTAAAGGGCTATAACTTTGAAAAACTTTACACACCTTGGATTCAAACAGTAACTATATACAGCATATTAATACTTTCTTTAGCCCTGGTACTACCTAAAAGTAACAACAATATTCAATGGCCTATGCTACAGCAGAAGGTTTATAAGACCTTCCCTGTTGTTGAAAAACTCCGCTCTAATGAAGGCTATGGTCGTAGAGCTGGAAAAGCTTCCTTGTTTGACTTCTCCATTACAGGGTATCAAGAGGAATCCTCCAGACTAGGTGGTCCTGTAAAGTTAAACCCTAAGAAAATCATGACAGTACGTACTAATAGTAATAGTAATTACCTTAGAGGAAACGCAAAACAAGTATATACAGGGAGTTCTTGGAGAACCATAAATGAGCCTTCTAAAAATTATCCTTTTAAAAGAGACTTTAGCGGACTTTCTAAAGAAGAGCGAAATCTTTATTATGACCAAACCTATGTTACTATTACTAACCATGCTTTTGCTTCAACAACTCTTTTTAGTCCTTATAAAGCAGCAGAGGTAATTTTCGATGATGGTAATGCTTTAAGCATAAACCGCGATGATTCTTTGACCTTTTCTAAGGGAATTTATGATGGAGAAAGTTATACTATTCGAGTACAAAAACCTCTTCCCTATGGAACTCTAACATCCCTTGGTATAGACAAGAAGAAGAGTGATATAGATGATTTAGAGCTATATTTACAAATTCCAGAGGATAAAATAACTGAACGTACAAAGGCATTGACAAAAGAGATAGTTAAGGGCAAAAATAATGATTTTGAAAAAGCTATGGCTATTGAAAATCATCTTCGAAGCAATTATAAGTATAATCTAAATGTTAATCAGGTACCTGAAAACAAGGAATTTATTGATTATTTCTTATTTGAGGAAGGAGAGGGCTATTGTACATACTATGCTACTGCTATGGCTATAATGCTTCGTCTAGAGGGAATTCCTAGTAGGTATATAGAAGGATATTTGGCACAAGACTTAATAGAGCCTGGCATATATGAAGTTAGTCACAGTAATGCTCATGCATGGGTGGAGGCATTTATAGAGCCTGTGGGTTGGATGACCTTTGAGCCTACCTCCATTTATCCTATAGAGCTTCGATTAGAGAGCCTTAGGCAAGACGTACCAAACGACAGTAATAATCTAAATGAAGCTGCTGAATATGTCAACCATCCTGAAAATAGTATTAACGATCAGTTGATCCACAGCGACGAAGACATTCTAGGAAATAGAGTGCCTAAAGATAAAATTAATCATGAAGATACCCCTTCTAATTTACCCAAAAATATTGTAGCTATAATAATAGGAGCTTTACTGCTAATAATTCCTATTAGATTTATAATTGGATTTTTCCAGCATAGGTACAAAGAAGCTCGTGCTAAAAAACTAGATAGCAATAAGAGGATTATTTATTTGTATAAACAAATACTTCGGCTTATGGAGTTTCTAGGACATCCACAGCAACATGGAGAAACTCACTATGAATATGCAGAGCGTGTTGCATATAAGTTTTACTCCTATGGTGAAATAAAGCTTAAGGAGGTCACTGAAATTTTTGTAAAGAGTAAATACGGTAATTTCTCTATTCAAGATGAAGAAAGATTGATTTTAGAAAAATACAGAGAAGACCTAGAAAAGCGCCTCCAAAATTATTGGGGTTTAAGAACCTTTTATTACCGTAAATATGTCAAAGCAGGATATATAAAGGATTAAAATAAAAAACAAGAGGATATGGGTTTGTTTTTAGCACTACATCATGTATAAAACAAAAAATCCCTAAAAATACATTTAAAATATCCTCTTGTCTCATATCTATGCTCTAAAAAATAGAACTTCCCTTTTCTTATTCTAATAGCTTGTCTGCAAAAATATTAATACCTATAGCTCCTAAGGGGGCTGTAATTAATATTGACAATACCGCAATAGCTAAAATTACTTCTCCTGATTTTACTCCCAGCGATAGTGGAACTGCTCCCATTGCAGCTTGCACAGTTGCTTTCGGAATATAAGAAATAATGCAAAATAGTTTTTCCTTCCAATTTAAATTTGTACCTAATAGAGAAATAATTACTCCTAGGCTTCTTCCTAATATACCGATAAATATTATTATGGCACCTATTTTACCTGCATTCGCAGCTACTCCAATATTCACTTGAGCTCCGACTAGTACAAATAGCAGTATCTCTGCAAAAACCCAGATTTTATTAAACTTTGACGCAAGTCTTTTCCCTACATTAGGCATTTTATCAATAATTATAAATCCAATAGTCATAACTCCCAATAATGATGCTATTTCTATTCTAGTTTTTAACAAGTTTTCTAATTCAGTAAGTAGAATTGATAAGCCTAGTATCAATAAAACTTTTTTTGTATCTCTCATATGATGTTTCTTAAAGATTTTTATCATCACAAAACCAATAACACCGCCAATCATAATACCTAATAATATTGATATTGGAATACTTAGTATTTGAATACCAATATTTATATGCTTTCCACTATATAGACCTAGAAAAGCGCTGAATATAGTTATGGCAAATACATCGTCAATAGAAGCCCCTGCTAGTATTAAAGTCGGGATACCTTTTTTAGCTCCTATATTATTCTCAATTAAACGTAGCATAGAAGGAACTACAACAGCAGGCGAAACAGCCGCTATAATAAAGCCTAATATACCTCCTTGAATAAAGGAAAAGTTTAGAAGCTTAACTGATGCAAAAGCAATAAAAAATCCTTCTATTAGTCCTGGTACACAACTCATTTTTAATGCAGTGTTGCCAACCTTCTTTAAATCATCTCTATTAATCCCAAGCCCTGCTCTTAATAGAATAATAGTTAAAGCAATTTTCCTTAAATCAGCTGATGCATGAATCATATCTGTCTGAAGTAAATTAAGACCATAAGGGCCTATGATTATTCCTAATATTAGCATTCCCAATAAACCAGGTATCTTAATTTTTTCAAACAGCTTATTTGCCGGTAATCCTAATAATATAATGATAGCTAAACTTGATGCCATAGTGATTTCCTCCTTAGATGTAATAATAAAAACAAAAAACTCCTACAGGTATAGTAAACCTGTAGGAGTCATTAGCAATTTGCGATTCTGGTGAACTCCATCACCATTGTTTGATTTCTAATAGAATTATAGTCTAAAATAATATTTATGTCAACAATATCTTGTTTCTGAAATCTTCAGTATAGTGAAAATAATATATAATATTTTTATTCTATTGACATTTCAGAAGAAGGCATCTTAGAAGCGGGCATAACAATAGTTATACGAGTCCCTACATCTACTCTACTCAATATTTCAAAATAGGCTCCATGACGCTCGATTATCCATTTGGCAATTGATAGACCTAGGCCTGAACCCCCTGTTTTTCTAGCCCTTGACTCATCTGAACGATAAAAACGGTCAAAAATACGAGGCAAATATTCAGGTTCTATTCCTATACCACTATCTTGGACTATAATACGAACAGAATCTTCCTCAATAGCAACTCTTAGAATAATTTTCTTTCCTGGTGGTGTATATTTTATGCTATTATCTACAAGTATTCGAATAGCTTGCTTAATAAGCTGCTTGTCAGCATTAATATAAGCTGGTCTGTTTAAATCAATTTCAAATTTATGGTTTGGGTCAATCATTTGTGTTTCACGAATTATTTCACCAACTACTTCACAAGCATCAAAGCCTTCTTTGTGAAGCTGGATAGTTTCATTGTCCCCACGAGCAAGAAAAAGCAGTTGCTCCACTAATTCCTTCATATTTTCTGTTTCGCTCTTAATTGCATCAATTGATTCCTGCATAGTTCTTTCATCTTTTTTACCCCAACGATCTAAAAGATTTACATATCCTTGTATCACAGATATAGGCGTTCGTAGCTCATGGGACGCATCTGAAACAAACCGCACCTGTGATTGATAAGAATCGTTGATACGGTTTAGCATATCATTTATAGCATATGCCAAATCCTTAAGCTCGTTTTGAGAGCTATCAACAGATATACGCTTATCAAGTTTATTGGCATCAATACTACTAATAACTCCAGCTAAGTCTTTGATATGCGTACCATCTGCATTAGTACCCATAGATAATACTTCAGCATTAAGGTTTTTCGCTGTTTCTGTTAGATCAGATAAAGGTTTAAGGGTTTTTCTTATTATTCTTGAGCCCTTACCAATATCCCCAACTATGATTAGTAGCTCATATATTAGTACAATTAAAAACAAATGCAAGAATAACCTTAGATCACGTCCCAAGCCATATATTATTTGATAAGATGTATCATTAATGGAAAGTTCAATAGTGTACTTCACCAAGTCTATTTTTTCTAATAATTTCATTTCCTTATTGATTCTGGACACTCTGATACTTCTTTTCGCATCAGTAATTTCTAATGGTAAGCGTTTTTGTATATTTCGTGGAAGCTTAATGCCTTTTAATGGCCCTTCTTTGATTAAAATCTGATAGTTTTTGAAATCATAATATGTTGATTGTAAATTATTAGGTGCTAATTCTATTGCTGTAATTATATTTTTTGCTCCTTCTTCAGCTTTCCATAAAACAACAAAAAAGCCCATTAATATAATAAGGACATTTATGGCTAAAAATCCAGAAAACAATCTTCCCAGCATTCGTACATTAAGTTTTATAACAAGGGATGAACGTATTTTAGTAGTTATATTGTTTGAATACGCATTTTTAGTATCACTCATCTTTTATCACATACCCCACTCCACGAACAGTATGTAGCAATTTTAGTCCGAATGGCTCTTCAATCTTTGCACGAAGATATCTAATATACACATCTACTGCATTTGTTCCGCCTGAGAAATCATAACCCCATATATGTTGAAGTAGGGTTTCACGAGTTACAACAATATTTTTATTTTCTAAAAGATAATTTAGTAAATCAAACTCACGTTTTGTTAAATCAAGTAAGCTTCCATCTACCTGAACTTCTCTTCTAATAGGATCAAGACGTAAGGTCCCTGCCGAAAGCTCAGATGATGTTTTTACTACATTTACAGCAGCCTTTTTCCTGAGAGTAGCCCTAATCCGAGCAAGCAGCTCTTCAATTGCAAAAGGTTTAGTAATATAGTCGTCTGCACCACCATCAAGGCCAGTGACTTTATCCACAACAGCATCCCGTGCAGTAAGAAGTATCACTGGTAAATCAGAAGCTTTACGGATTCTTCTGAGAACCTCTAGTCCATTTAAAGCTGGCAGCATAACATCAAGCAAAACAAGGTCAAAAGGTTGGGTTGTTGCAAGCTCCAACCCATCCCTTCCATTAAATGCCTTCTCTACTTCATAGCCCTCATATTTAAGCTCTAATTCTATAAAACGTGCTATTTTCTCTTCATCCTCAATTATTAGAATTCTCTCCATTGGACTTCTCACCTTTAACTTCTTTTTTTAGATTCTCAGCTACTGCCGCAACTGAATCCATGGCACGATTAACATTTTCCTTTCCCAAATCAGGACCACTAAACATATACCTATACCCAAAAAAGAGTCCTACAACTATAAGAGGGATCGTAAACCAGAACATGAATAATAGCAGCAACGCTAATAATGTAACTGGAATAGTCATTACCTTAACTTCACCTTTTATAACCTCAAAGCTGTTCTTGTTTCCCTTATCAATTATTTCTCCACACCATCTAAAAAACCTTCCTGTCAGTTCTCCAAAAGATGCACTATTAGTTTTGCCAGATTCTCTTTTGAAGTTTTTATCTTGGCAATTTTTTCTTTCATCTTGCTGAGTATTTCTTGAATTGTAATAGCCTCCTCCTTTGGGTGCTTGAATACGATTATGTTTCTCAAGATTGACAATAGCCTCAAGAATATCACCATTTGTTTCTTCAAGTGCTGCCTTTGCCTCTTCATAAGAAATGTTTGCACGTCTGCGTAATTCTTCTACTTGTTCCAAAGTAACCATAATTACAACCTCCTGTTATTTAATATGGTTTAATTATAGCAGTACAAACTTCAAAAACAATTCAAGAAACATTAAAATTTCATTAGAATTAAAATATAAATAACCAATAAATTGTTTCTCTTAATGTATTCATTAGCTATGTTTTCTTTGAGCAACAGATGTATATATTTCCTATTTTTATTCAAAGTCAAAAATTTTTCTTATCAGTTTTCTATTACAAAGCATATTATCAAATGGAGCAATAAAAGCAATCAGATATATCTTCGATAAAGATTTCAATAATCCTACCGCTTAAAATGATTAATATCTTATTGCATTCTAATAATATTATTTCCCTTCATATACATCTATTTCTACCTTTTCTATATATACATCTTCTGAGGGTTCACTTGTTCCAGGAATTACATCTACTTTATTTATCGCCCTCACTGTATCTAATCCATAAAACACCTGAGCAAATACAGTATATCTTAGATCTAATCTTGGAACTCCGCCTAATGTTTCATAGGCTCTAATTACATCCTTTGGATATCCCTCTTCATCATATTCTTTCATAGCTTCTATATATTCTTCATCTATTCCATCCTGTACTATAATATAAAAATTACTATGATTTTTATTTTCTTCCCTTTTAGCTAATCCAACTGCCCCTGTAATATGCCTATAATTTAAATCATATTCATCCTCATAGAATTCTCCATAAATACTTTTACCCTCAGGATATTCCGGATGATTATCTATTTGAATCAGAAAATTCTCTTCTATTCTTGTAAATTTTACACCATCATAAAATCCTTCTCTGACTAAAGTCTTAAAGTTTTTAACAGCCTTTGGTGCTACCTCTGGAAATAATCTAAGCTTTATCACACCCATATTAGTTGTAATAATGGCTATTTCTTCTCCATTTTTAGGCATTTGTATTTGCTCTAGTTTTAGATTTCCTGCTTGTGTATAGCCATCGACTATTTTACCTGCATCATTATTACAGCCACTTAATACAATAATAAATATTAAGACAGCCATAACGAGGCTTATTCTTTTCATTAATCTATACCCCCTGTAATTTATTCCTTTGCACCTAAGAAATCCTTTTGAACAAATTTGTAATAGCTCATTATAAATAATCCAATTCCTATTAAGCTATTTAATAATATTCCAAATAAATAATTAGAACGAGTATTTAATTCTATAGCATCTCTAGCATATAAATAAGAGTATGGATAAATTAGGTTTACAATAGATTTTTTCGTAAGGAAATTATGGAATATAAATGCTAATACTAATAGCATAATAGAAATTCCTATGGTTTTTCTATTAGAGTCAGTAAATATAGATATAGATATAATTAGAGCTATTGTGCAAATAAGAATTGGTATTAATAACCCAAACCCCATAATAACATATTTCCATAAAGGCAATATAATATATTCTCCATGGACATTGCTAAATGATATATGCTTTATACTTTCCGCTGAAATAAATGGATAGTTCATATTTCCTACTCCGTATATAATACTCAATATACAAAAGTTGAGTATTACCCCCAAGGCAATAAGTGATAATGAAACAATTAATATTGTAATTACTTTCCCCCAAAATATATTTATTCTTTGGAAGGGTTGAGTATAAGCAAGCTTATAGCTTCCTTCTTCTACTTCTGATAGATATATATCGACAGCCAGCAACACTATAAAGAATATTAAAATTATTGAATTGTTGCCTTCCAAAAACATAACTAATGAATTTGCTCCAGTCATGGTATAGGGATTTATAATTGGCTCTATATCATTATCTAATATGTACTTATTTAGATACATTCCCTTTTGTATGTTTTCTTTGCTTAGGTTTATATTTTCTTCTGTAACAGCACCATTTTCTAATCCCTTAAGCATGTTCTCATATCTTTCATTAGTATATATTAATATATCCCTATAATACTCTGGCCTGTTATTTACATATTTCGCTTCTATGAATCGCAAATTACCTCTCTCTGCTCTATAGAATACTATTTTTTTCTCAATTTCTTCTATCTCTTCAGTGCTTAACAAATCGGTTCTAACAAGCATTTTACTTAATGATCTCCAGCTACCTTCTGCTTGTAAATACTTGGCATGATACGATTGTTTGGTTTCATTCATATACATCTTATATTCTTTTAAGTTATAGAAGTTGATACCAAGTAAATAGGCAAAAAATAAAATAATAATAATGATATTCTTCTTATTTTTAAAAAATTTATATATTTCATTTTTTATTATTTTAATCATATCCATCACCCTGTAGCATGTCTAAACCCCCTCTTAAATTTCTTTTCTCTTAAAATAAACTACTCCTGCTATTAGCAATATAGTGGTAGATACAAATAATATAATAGTGCTGGCTAGTGCTGTTACATTATAGGTGCCTATAAGGATTCTTGATGCGTGCTCCATAGTAAAAGGGCTTAAATTTAAATGCTTATCATATTTAAAAGGACTACTTATTAATATACCTATGCCAAATATTATTGATATTGTAGTAATACTAATTATCTCTTTATTGACAATTGCTGATATGAGCTGTGTCAATGCTACTACAAATGTAATGAATAAAATAGATAATAGTACTGCCATCAGTAGATATTTATAAAAAGGGATGATTTCCATTTTTTCGTGTGGATCGACAATATTTACATCATAACTAGATTTTGGAGCCATATAACTATATGTAGCATTATAGTCTCCAAATTTTTCAAAATTACCTTTCTTCATTTTGACAGCATCCATATAATTAGGAATAGTTTTAAAGCCTGACATAGAATTTTTTAGATAAAAAGTAGGATACTTTAGGGATACAAACCCATTTATTATACCAAGTAAGGTACTTATTATAATTGCTGGGAAAAATAGTGTAAATATTACATGAATAGTTCCGCTAAACCACTTACTTAGATAATACTTCCATCTGCTTATGGATTGAGTAAGAACTAGCTTTAAGCTTCCCCCATTTTTTTCTCTATTTATAGAATTATAGATAAAAAGTATTGGTATAACAATAATGAACTTTGGAAGAATGCTAAAAAAATATTCATATAAATATGTAACATTGTTAATATCGTTTGAATAAACAGGTTCTATATCGTTTATATATAATTGATGATAATACTTTGCATATAATAATGCATAAACTCTAGTTTCACTACCACCAAAATATGGACGAAAGTCCATATCCTCATAAGGTATTCCATCACTAACATCATTCCAGATCTTCATAGCCCTATTTTCAAAAATCTTATTCATTATAGCATCATGGGTTATATATTCTTGTTTAGCCCATAAAAGATGAAAAAAACTCATAAGTCTAGTTATTTCTCTTACATCATTTTCTTCAATGGCTATGACTAAATCTTCCTGGACTTTTTTATATACACCTAAAGAGTAATATGCCTGTGGATATAGTTCTTTCTCACGCTCACCATATCTTCTAGTGAAGAACAAATCCCAGTCCATAATCTCTTTATTTACAAATGAATATATGTCATGCCCCTTAAAAGGCCTAAGAAATCTAGCATTTTTCATTTCAATAATACTTAGCATGGACATTATGCATAATATTAATATAACAAACCAGGTTAATGAATTTTTTAATCTCTGCTTTAAATCCATTTTCATAAGTGTAAGCATAAAACAACTACCCCCTTAAAATCTGATTATCAATGTAGATTTCTTCATAAATTGTTTCGATATCTACATTGTCCTTATATATGTCATAAATCTTTATTTTTCTTGACAATAATTGGAATAAAATTTCAGAAAGTATGTCTTGGTTTTGAATCTCAAATTTGATGCTATCTAGAGTAATTGCTTCTACTGCGTCTTCTCCAATAATATTGGTGATTATCTGTAGGGTTGTATCTAAATCTGAAATCTGTATGATGTAGTTTTGAATACTTGACATTATATTTGGAACCTCTATAATCTCGCCTTTATTGATACATACGATTCTATCTGCCAGCTTCTCCACCTCTCCTAGCTGATGCGAGGAAAACAGTATGGATATGTCCTCTTCCTTTACAAGCTTTTGTAGAGTACTTCTTAGCTTAATCACCCCTGTTGGATCTAATCCATTTGTTGGTTCGTCTAATATGAGAAACCTTGGTTTAGTTAATATGGCTATACCTAAGGCTAGCCTTTGCTTCATTCCCATAGAGTAGCCAGAAACTTTTCTTTCTAATGCTTTGCCGATTTCAGTAAACTCATATATTTCCTTTACCCTTTCCTTTGAGACATTTCTAAGCCTTGCTATTAAGTCTATATTTTCTTTGCCTGTCATATCCTGATATAGTCCTGGGCTTTCTATTAGGGCTGCTTGATTTTCTAGAGCCTTTTCTCTGTCCTTGAACAAATCATAGCCATTTATGATTATTTCTCCACTGTCTGGATAAATTAAATTACAGATACATTTCATAGTAGTAGATTTTCCTGCTCCGTTAGGCCCAATAAATCCTACTATTTCATTGTGTTTAACATTAAGGGACACATTGTTTAAAACCCTATTCTTTCCATAGGTTTTGTTTAGGTTTTTAACTTCCAATACATACTCCATTTTAATCCTCCTCGCTCTTATAATTATATATTTATCAACCTTCTTATATGGATAATATCAAAAGATTCTCTCAAAATTCTCTCATTACACTTATATTTGTTAAATATTATCAGTTTGAAAACAAATCTTTTTTTTGCTATTATTAAGTCAATAGAATAGGTGGTGGATTTATGATAAGGATACTCATAGTAGAAGATGATCATCTTTTATTAAATACATTGAAATTTGACTTGGAATCAGAAGGATTTGAGATAATAACTGCTTCTTCTTATAGAGAGGGGTTAGATGCTGTTAACAGTAGTTCCTTTGATCTAGCTATACTAGATATTAATTTACCAGATGGTGATGGTTTTAATATCTGTAGAGAAATTAAAGCCAGCTCCAATACGCCTGTTGTTTTTCTAACAGCTCGTGATTTGGAAATAGATGAAATTAAGGGCTTTGATTTAGGTGCTGATGATTATATTACTAAGCCCTTTAGCCTAAAGCTTTTTAAAAAACGTATTAAGGCTATATTAAAAAGAGCAGGACTCTACAATAGTTCACCTAATTACGATGATGGGTTTTTGTCAATAAACTTTGATACCTTTAAAATAAATTCTTTTGGGGATGAATATGATTTGACAACTACAGAAGCTAATCTTTTAATACTATTTATAGAAAGTAGAGGCACCATACTAACAAGAAGCTTCCTCTTGGAAAAGCTCTGGGATCAAAACTTAAGATTTGTTAATGACCATGCCCTTTCTGTTCAAATAAACCGACTAAGAGCTAAGATCGAAAAGGATAATCACAAATATATTAAAACCATATACGGTGTAGGCTATCAATGGATGGGTAAGTAATGATTTGTTAGGGGTGAGGTTTTGAATAGTATATTTATAGATAAGATAGCTTTAATTTTTGATTTTAAATCATTAGCTCTAATTTTATCTTTAACTGGTTTTTTCTTATTATTTATTAAATCATATTATAAAGAAAAAGAGATTCGTAGTTTTACAGAATTTCATAAAAAAACTACTGAGAATATTATTTCTGGAAGCAATAGTGATTACTATCCTTTTTTCAAAGATGATAGACTTAATACAGTGGAAAACAATATGAGAAGTATTGAAAAATACATTAATTCAGAAAAAAATATAATAATTGAAGACAAGCATAAGCTTCAGACTATTATTTCTGATATATCCCATCAGGCTAAAACACCTATTGCAAATATAAAGATGATTAATGAAATATTATTGTCTAGAAATCTGGATAAACATCAATCAAAGGAATTTATCAAATCTATGGATAGAGAAGTAAGCAAACTAGACTTTCTTATGCAGTCTATGATTACCATGTCTTTTTTAGAAACAGGTATAATGAAATTTAATAGCAAGGTATTGCCAATTTATGATACAATTCTATCCTCTCTAAACTCATCTATGTCATTAATAAATGAAAAGGAAATAAATATTGAAGTCATATGTAGTGAGGATATATTAGTAAAGCATGATCCTAAGTGGACTGCTGAAGCAATTTACAATGTAATAAATAATGCAGCAAAATTTTCGCCATTTAAAGGTAATATAACTATAGAAGCCGTCCAAGGACAATTCTATACATCTATATCAATTAGGGACAATGGCACTGGTATTTCTAATGGGAATATTAGGAATATCTTCAGCAAATTTTACAGTAAAGGAGACGAAAACGGCAGTGGTATTGGCTTACATTTGACCGAAAGAATTATTAAGGGTCAAAATGGCTATATAAATGTAAATTCTGAAATTAATCATGGATCTGAGTTTATATTATACCTACCTAATGATTAGAATCCATATTTTTTTGTTTTCTTTTAAAGAAATCCATGATACAATATACCCATATGGGGTATATTGTGAAGGAGGTATAATAAATGAAAAAAGCAGTAATCGATGGGAGCAGATGTGATCAGTCGCCATTTTGTCCTGTAGTAAGGGTATGTCCAGTTAAAGCAGTGAAACAAGAAAAGTCTAGCTTCTTCAAAGGCTCTACTCCTGTGGTCGACCATGATAAATGTACAGGATGTGCCAAATGTGTTAGCTACTGCCCTCATGGAGCAGTAAAAATCATAAACAAATAAATTTTAACATATAATATATCTACAAATAGGCGGGTATCTAAAGATATCCGCCTATTCATTGAAACTGAACCTTTTGTTATAATATTTTTTGAAATATTTAATGATTTTTGTAAGTCCTGTATCTAAACTAAAATACTAAGCTTCAGCTTTCTTTTTGTTCATAATTTGTTTAACTAAAGGACTAAAGAAAGCCATAAGTGATAAGATAATTATTACTAAAGAAATAGGTCTTGTTATAAAACCCATCCAGCTTCCATCACTTACAATCAACTGCTTTCTCATAGAGTTTTCCGCTATTTTTCCTAGTATTAAGCCTAGTACAAAAGCCGATGTAGAATACTTATATTTATTAAAGAAATATCCTACAAAGCTAAATCCAAATAGTACTATAACATCAGTAAAATTATTGCGTAAAGAAAATGCACCTACTACTCCTAGTACCATAATTAATGTTGCTAAAAGAGGATAAGGTAGTTTTAATATTTTAGTAAATTCTTTTGAAATATACTTACCTAATACAACCATTAATAAAGAGCTTACAATAATACCAATAAAAATGCTATAAAGCATTGTTGGCTGCTGCTTTAGTAATAATGGTCCTGGTGTTAATCCATGAAGCATGAATGCAGCCATTATTATTGCTGCTACAGGACTTCCAGGAATTCCAAGAGTCAATGTAGGAACTAAGCTTCCACCTACTGCACCATTATTTGATGCTTCTGCTGCTATAACTCCTTCCTCCATGCCCGTTCCAAATAATTCTGGTGTTTTACTTGCTCTTACTTCCTCACTGTAAGCAATAAATGCTGCTATTGAGCCACCAGCCGCTGGAATAATTCCCACAATAGTTCCGATGATAGATGCTTTTATATAAGTAGTCCATTTACTTAAAATATCTTTAATCTTAATAAACTCAAACTTTGCATTCTTTTCGACTTCCCCTTCATCTACACATCCGCCGCATTTTTCTGATATATTCTTATATACTTCAGCAATGGCATATGCACCAATCATAACAGGTATGTAATCGATTCCTCCATATAACCAAGATTGCCCGAAAATGAATCTTTCAGCTCCATTAATTGCATCAAGACCTATAGTGGATAGGAGTAGGCCTAGGCAACCTGCTAACAACGATTTAGCTTGGTTCTTAGCTCCTAAGCTTGAAATGCAGCTTAAGCCTAATAGGGCTAAAGCAAAATATTCAGCACTCTGAAATTTCAAAGCTACTTTTGCCAATAGTGGTGCAGAAGCCAACATGGCAATAGCTGAAAATATACTTCCAAATGCTGAAGCAGTAAAGGCTAATCCTAAGGCCCTTCCCGCTTTACCCTGTAAAGCCATTGGATATCCATCAAAGGTTGTAGCTATAGCACTTGGTGTACCTGGGACTCTAAGTAATATAGATGAAATACTTCCGCCTGCTTGAGCACCCACATTAACAGCTACAAGGGATATTATTCCTACTATAGGATCCATGTTATATGTGAATGGCAATAGTAGTATAACTGCCATAGATGGCCCTAATCCTGGTAAGGCTCCACATACAATTCCAAAGGCTGTTCCAACAAACATAAATACCAGAGATATAGGGCTAAATACCACAGACAATGACTGTATTATATGTTCCATTTATTTCACTCCCTTAATAAATAAAATAACTAATTTCTCTTAATAATCCTACCCCTCTAGGTAAAGCTACATAAAAAACCTTTCCAAATACTAAAGTGATACTGGCCGTTAGAACCAGTGAGAATATTAAGGTTTTTACCTTCTCCCTGTATCCCATTAGCCAAGCTGCAACTATTATAAAAATAAATGTACCTAGTATAAATCCAATATAATTCATAGTAAATATATAGATTGCCAGCAAGAGTATATTTATAATCATTATCTTAAAACCCTTATCCTGTATGTTAAAACCACTTTTCTTTCCTTTTCCTTTATTCTTAATATGGTCATAAGTAATGTATGCTAATAAAATTAAACTAATTATTATAATCATTTGTGGAAATCCATTTGCTCCAATTTTATCAGTGGATACAGATACTTTATCAAAGGTTGTTGATGTAATAAAAAACACTATTAATATCAAAGCAATAAATGCATTAAAAAGCAGCTCCATCTAATTCACTCCTTTTTTTATTCAAGTGTTCCTCGAGAGGAACACTTGAATAATTGCTAGTCTTATTTTACTAATACTTCTCTGAATTTAGTTATTTCGTCAGCCCACATTTCTCCATACTCTTTTTGCCCTACATAGCCTGGAATTATGTTTGACATATCCTTCTCTGATGCTTCCTTATATACATCAGAATTGTATACCTTTTCAATTATCTCTGTTAGATAGTCTTTTATTTCTTGTGGAGTACCCTTTTTAACTGCAAATCCTCTCCATGATCCTTGTGTAAATTCGATTCCTTTTTCAACTGTACATGGCACATCTTTTAACTCTTCAATCATAGTTAATCTTTCATCGTGAAGTACTACAAGAGGTTTTATATCTCCAGCTCTAACCATAGTAAGGAAAGATATAACTTTATCTTGATAGATATCAAGCTCTCCACCAAGTGCAGCTGCTTTTGTTTCAGATGCTGAGTTATATGGTACATAAGTAAGCTCTATACCAGCTTCCTTAGCAAAGCCATTAGCCATATAATCGTCTAATCCTCCTGGAGAAGTTCCGCCTATTTTTAACTTTCCTGGGTTAGCTTTTGCATACTCTATTAATTCATCTATTGTATTAAATGGACTATCTTTTGATACCCCAAATACCTGTATATCTTTTTGAAAGTTAGCTATTGGTTCAAAATCACCAGTAAGATTTGCATTTGGTCTTCCTACTGCCTCTGCTATAGCATGAGAAGGTGTTATTTGTAATATAGTATAGCCATCTGCTGGAGCTTGTGCTACATAAACCATTCCATCTACACCACCGCTACCTGCTTTGTTTATAACATTTATAGGCTTGTCTACATAATCGCCCATCCAAGTTGCAAGTTGACGAGTCATAATGTCTGCTGAACCACCTGGTCCAAATGGTACTACTATTTCTATTGCTCTTTTAGGATAATCAAGACCTGCTTCTTTTTTTGCTGAATTATCTGTTGACTGCCCACATGCCACTAAGCCCATCATCAGTACAAAAATAATAAGAAAACTAATAGCTTTTTTCATTACATTACCTCCATTTTTTATTTCATTTTTCTTTGTTTTTTATATTTACTCAGTATAAAATATTAGATTTTTAGCAATACAGCTAAATATAATCTATCCAATATTTTATATGCACTAAATATTATTTTAAAATAATGGTAGCCTTTCTAGGTTCAAAGCAGCAACTTAAACGTACACATAATATTCTTACACCACTACCTCTCGCTTCGCCAATTTTAACAAAGGTTCCAAGAGCCGTTGTTTTTCCACCTAATCCTAGAGGACCTACTCCGCTTTCATTGATTTTATCAGTTATATACTGTTCAATATCACTTTGAATATCAAAATTGCCATCCTTCAACGCCTCTACCATCATAGAACTCGCTTCATAATGAGTTCTTCCTATTCCTATGGCCGGGATACAAGGGGTGCAGCCTAACTTAGCAACCATTTCTAAAGACCACTCTACAGCTGTATCTATTAGCTGCATTTCTTCATGTTTATGAAATACATGATAGGTTTTCGATCTTATCTCTGGTCCGCCACCCTGCATTATGACAGTAACTTTTACTTCATTACCATCAATAATTCTAACATTTGTAGGTGCTGGCAAAAGCATGCCTGGATCTTCATATAGGCCATGCTTCTGAGCTAGTCTTTCAAGACCTTCTCCTTTTACTGCCATGGGTCTGCCTGGTAGTTCTCTTAGTCCATCTGCTACTCCTAATTTTATGGCTTCTAAAACTTCATACATAGTTCCATCAATAATTGCGTCTTTTCCTATTTCAATAAATGGATGGGGTATTCCAGTATCATCACACAATGGTCTAATATCCATTTCACTGATTTTTGAGTTTTCTAGGGTTTTTTCTAAAACCCATTTAGCTTTTTCATCTGTTTCTTTTAATATTGCTCTTTCATAAGCTCTTATCTGATCAGGCCTAAATGTACTGCTTCCTTTTACTAAAGCCTCACATGCAGCAGCTCTAATATCTTTTATAGATATAGACAATTCACTTCACCTCCTAGAAACGTTAAAATATGGTCTCTCCATGTGCTACAGCAACTATGCCAGGAAATCTATCAACTTCTAGCTTCCAAAAGGCTTCCATTCCTTCGTTTTCGAATGCTGCAACCTCTCTTTTTAGTGTTTTGTTAGTCAAATATGCAGATATTGGGGGAATGACTACGAAAATAGAGTTATGCTCTTTTAATACCTCTACTGTTTGTGGTGACAAAGCCCCCTTGCCGAGATGTACTTTAACTCCTGCGGCTGATAGCTCAGGAAAATTTCCTTCTATTTCAACCTTATTGCTTGATGTAGGTCCTAATCCAGCTATACTTACTGCTGAGTGAAATATAATCCCACCCTCTAGCTCAATATTATATTCACTTAATCCATTAGTTTTAATTAAGTTAACTATTTGTGGTAATACTGCATCTCTTCCCACATAAACTGTACCACTTATTTCTATAGTATCACCGACTCTTAGTTCATTGATTGCTTCATTAGTTATGGGAGTCGTAAGTCTTTTCACATTCATATATCCACCTCCAATACTTATAATTATATACCTAGCTTATCTTTCATTTCATTAACCCAGCCAGGTGCAATATCTGGAAGTTCTTCATTATTATCACGGCATGCTACATATTCCGCTATAGTTTTTCTTCTTTCTTCCTCATAAGCGCTTTTCTTTTCAGCTTTTTCAAGTACCTCTTCTATTCTGTCCCTTGGAATAACCGTTACTCCATCGTAGTCCCCAAAGATTAAATCTCCTGGCTCTACCTTTACTCCTGCACAGGTTACTACAGTATTTATTTCACCTGGTCCTACCTTTGAAGGTCCTCTTTGCATAAAGCCTTTCGCATATATAGGAATATTCAATTCCTTTAATCCAACTTTATCCCTAACGAACCCATCTATCACTATGCCATTTAAGCCAATAGCATCTGCTGCAGCTCCCATTAAATCTCCAATATATGCTCTTTCAGTATGACCTTTACCAGCCACTACTAGTACATATCCTGGTTTTCCTTGATATATAGCCACATGAATAGGGAAATTATCTCCTTCCTCTGTGTCTACTGTATAAGCTGTTCCAATCATTATCTTATTCTCATCAACAGGCATTAGGCTTGCATCCATACAACCATCGCGTAATATACCTAAATCTTTCATTCCATCGCATAATTGTGCTGGACTTAATTTTGATACTCTTTCAATAATTTCTTGAGGTATTAACTCTGGCAACTTATTATATTTCACCTTACTCATTGCTAATCTCTCCTTGTACAAGTAGTAGTTTAATTGCTTCTCTAAATTCCATATCTCCCTTTGGACCTATTACGTCTACTAAATTCATTGCTGCAAGCTGTTCTAGCTTTTCTTTTGTGCTTTTAGACATGGATGCATCTATTCCCATGCTCTCTAGAGTTGAAACAACATCTGTCATCTCTTTAGCTCTTCTTTCAGCATGCACCACAGTTCTTGCTATAAATACATTTGCTAAGTCTTCTATAGTCTTACCTACAATAGTCTCGTTTAATGATTCTACTAGTGCATCTAATGCTCCAAACTTAGCAGCCGGAATCATTGATTCAATCATTAGCTGTGGTAACCCCTTCATAAATACACTTCTAAACATTTTAATAGCAGAAGAACCGCCTATAGGTGCATTTAAATTAGTTAAATTCATACCATATTCTTTTAGACTATCATGGAAAGCGTTTGCTCCTTCCCCTGATAAAAATATAGGCACCTTATGTCCGCTTCCTGGTACAGTACTCATAACCGCTGCATCACAAACTAAGACACCCTCTGCATGAGGAATATTTCCAATATCACTTTTAAGTACAGGTGCTGCTGAGTTCATATCAACAAAAACCTGTCCTGGTAAAAGGTTAGGGATTATTAACTCTGCAACTTCATAGGCAACCTTTGAGCTTGTCAAGGATGCAATAAATTTTGCTGAAGAATATGCTTCTTCTAGAGTATCTGCAAGAGTAATTCCTGCTTCTTCAGCTCTTTTTCGGATGATTTCTCCCCTTTTTTCGTCATTTTGA
Organism: Proteiniborus ethanoligenes; assembly: GCF_900107485.1. Classification (NCBI taxonomy): domain Bacteria; kingdom Bacillati; phylum Bacillota; class Clostridia; order Eubacteriales; genus Proteiniborus; species Proteiniborus ethanoligenes. The sequence continues at coordinate 53,481 of NZ_FNQE01000002.1, read as the reverse complement.
TTGATATCATAGGCAACAATATTCATTAATCCTTCAGATTTAAGCCCGTTGGCTATATGAAATGCCGCCTCACCAAATCCAATAAAAGTTATTAAGTTTTCCACTAATATCACCTCTTTTTTCTAGTTTTAAATAAAATATTTTACTATCATAGCTAATGAAAGATTGTGAAATGTTTTACAATGTTTCGTTGTATTTTTTTACAAGTCCTTCAGTAAAATATTTTTAATTTTGCTTATGCAATTATTAATTGCATAAACTGTGCCAAGTGATAATAGTAACTAAAAAAACAAACAAAAAGCAGAAATTATGATTATTTCAGCGTTTTTGTTTGTTTAATATAATATTAGGTTTTAGTGTCCTCTTTCTTTTTCAAATATTTATTTCATCCTATGCTCTGAATACGTTTGAAATGAAATGAAACAAAATGAAATGTTTTGAAATATGATGAAAGAAACAAATTTTATATTTCACCATATCTAACTCTTTTTAAAAAATCTTCATCTATACTATCAATCTTTTTTATTTTCCTCCAAAGTGTTGTTGTGCTAATTCCTAGCTTTTCAGCTGCTTGTCCTCTATTTCCCCTTGTTTCAATTAATACCTTCTTAATCAGCTCTACTTCCGTCATAGTCTCGCCTACATCAGTATTTTTATTTTGTCCTTTATTATCTGCCTTTTCATCAAAAATCTTTGTTATATTATTGTCTATCTCTACTGATTCTTTACTTACGATATCTGCAGCTTCTTCTACCATTTCCGAACTAATAACACCATTATTACAAATAACTATGAGTCGTTCTATGATGTTACTCAGTTGTCGTATATTACCTGGCCACTCAGCGGATGCAAGCATATTCATAGCCTTATTTGTAATTCCCTGCACCGGCGTCTTGCTATTTTCTATGAAATGTCGTACAAGACCAGGAATATCCTCTGCTCTTTCCTTTAATGAAGGTATCTTAAGTTCCAATACACAAATTCGATAATATAAATCTTCTCTAAATAATCCTTCTTTTATTTGCTTTTTTAAGTCCTTATTACTAGCTGTAATAATTCTTACGTCAATAGGTATAACTTTATCATCGCCTATACGTATTATTTTCCTTTCTTGAATAACCCTTAATAGTTTGATTTGTACATCAAGGGGAGTTTCACTTATTTCATCTAGGAATATGGTTCCTCGATGAGCAAGCTCAAATATCCCTGCTTTTCCTTCATTTAATGCGCCTGTAAACGCACCCTTGACATATCCAAATAGCTCACTTTCTAGAACACTCGGTGGAAAAGCGCCACAGTTTATTGCCACAAAGGGTGCTTCTCTTCTATTGCTATAGTTATGAATGCTTTGCGCAAAAAGTTCTTTTCCAGTCCCTGTATCTCCCAATATTAATACCGTGCTGTCTACTGCTGCATATCTCATAGCTAGTTCTTTAGTTAAACAAATTTTTTCACTCTCTCCAATAATATCATCAAATGTTTTATCCGATACATGTCCTTTATTCAGCATTGTATGTCTTATTTTTTGTTCTACGGCTTGAATTTGTTTTGATTGCTGTAAGGTAGCCACAGCTCCTATTATATGAGAATCTACTTTTACAGGCTCTATATTCACAACAAATGAAGTTTTAGCACTGTTAATAATTTCATTAGTAATAGATTCTCCGTTTTGTACTGCTTCCATAAATATATCTGAGGTTAAAATTTCGTTAATTTTCTTTCCTTCTATTTGCTGCCCCAATACTCTTATGGCATTATTATTAATGTTAGTAATGAAACCATTAGAATCGTAGCTTATGATTCCTTCTGACACACAGTTAAAAATCGAATTAATCATCTCATACTTATTTTCTAACTCCATTCTTCGGGCTTCTTTTTCAATTTCAATTCTTATAAGATGTAGTGCTTCATCAATAGCCTGACGCAAAGCCTCACTATCAGCCTCAGTCATTACATATTTAATGCCTAATGAAGTGACCTTTTTTTCTAAAGTCAATCCTCCTATTGCAACTTCAATTCCCATTTCAACCAGTTGACTAAGCTTTGCATCAATAACTTCTTTATCCTCAAATAAATTTATTGGAATAATAGTTACGCCCTCTAAAAGGTCCTTGCTTCTCTCAAGTATATGCTCAAATCCCTTGGATGTAGCTAAAAAAGCAATCTTGTCTGATATTGTCCTTGCTTTTTTATATGCAGTATAGCAATCAAAAAAAGTATGCTTAATATCTACAATAGGAATATCTAAGTTCTTCCTCAATGCTGATGCAGTAACCCCACGGCTTATTATTATCTTTACACCCTTTAAGATCAATTCCTCAGCTTCATTTACAGCATCAACTGTAAAGGCTTGTCTCACTACAATGTCAAGATTTCGCTTTTCAACTTCCTCCTTCATTTTCTGTGTTACAATACTGGAGGGTGAAATTACAGCTATTTTACTATGCATAATAATACCCCCTTAAAAAATCTATTATATATAGGTGTTCTTTAAAACAATCTTTTAATATATAAAGTACAGATTCTACAAATTTCGATAGATTCCTTTATTCTTCTTATTAAATACATTTAAAGGAATCCCTGTTGTGATAAAAAGACTATTCATCATTTTACTGTTCAATATTACATTACGATTTTTTGTACGTAACAGCTTTTCCATCTTAAATATTTAAAAAAATTCCCTTAAACCTATGGTTTAAGGGAACAAAAATATATAGAATATATTTACTTAATTATCTTAAATTTGTGGTTATAGGTTTTCATCCCTGAGACATCTGCTACATCCCATAATAATTGCAAGCATTAGCCAAAAGGAAAAAATTATTCGATAGTCAAACAAAACATGCTCCACTAAAGAGTGAAATAAAAGCCCAGAAACAGCCCCCATGGAGGCAACTACAATCCTCTTGTAGAAAGAGTCTTTCGCTTTTAGCCAAACTCTAATTCCTGTTCCATAGCTTTTAAAAACCCCCCATAGAAAGGCCAACAATCCAAATACACCTATTTCAATAGCCATCTGCAAATATGAATTGTGGGCATGAGCAGCTTTAATTCCCGGTAGCATATAGTTAGGGTAAGCCTTAATAAAGGCTGCATAGCCTAATCCTACTCCACTTGCCCAAAAATCCTTTAGCATCCCCAAGGACGCAGACCATATAAGAAATCTATATGCATTAGAGGAGTCTTTCACACTGCCAATGGTTTTCAATCGCTCAATAACTACATCTGGCAAAAAGAATATGGATACAGCTCCTAGAAGAAGCATAACTGGAATAACTCTTTTGTCTTCGGCAGTAAGTATGATTATACAGGAAATTGCAAATGCAATCCAACCGCCTCTTGACATAGTTAACAGCAATCCTACAAATATTATTCCTGTAATAGCTACTAATAATAGTTTCCTCCATATGTTTTTACTATCTAAAAACAAGGCTACTGATATACTTCCTGCAATGACCAGATATTCTGCCAATATATTAGGATTCTCCATAGTAGAATAGGCTCTGGCTTTTAAATTTGGATTGGTTTTTACATCTACCCAGCCATGGCCTCCCATTTCTCCAGTAAAATATTGAAAGATTCCATAGATCGCCACTATTGCTGCCACTCCAGCAAAAACCATGAGAATTCCTTTTAAGTTTTTTTTGTCCAAATCTCTACTTACCATAAAAGTCATTAAAAGAATTCCAGAGTAAAAATACATATCCTTAATGCTTTGGTTTAGTGTAATAGAAAATACTACAGAAAATACTAATACAATGAAAAAAATAACCAAGGGTCCATCTATGGGAGTTGTATGGATTTTTTCTTTTTTATAAACCTTTTTCCATATATAGCAGACAAAGGTATAGAACATTAATGCTGCTACATATTTGAAGTTTATAAATGGTAATGCCACCACTGCTCCATACAATCCAATTTCCGTTTTCCATAGTACCAGGACCATTGCTAGTATAGCTCCTAAGATCTTAACATTAGTATAAGTAGGTAATAAAATCATGCTTACGCCTAAAACCATGCTAATGATCAAGAGCCAGAACATTTCATTTCTTCTATTTGCTGTTGAATTCATAGCTATCTCTCCTCATTTTCATGATTAAAGGATTCATCATAAAGGATATTATAGGTAAAAGCAATAATCCTGCTATTCTTCATAATAGTAACATAATCCAATTGTAGAAAATATAAGATTATTAGCCCTAAAGCCATTAATATAAAGTTCTTGTTTCCTGCTAAGGTAAAGCTTCCTAATATTGTTTTAAAACCCATATTCATCAGTAAGGCCAAGGATAATATTAGATAAAGACTGTTTATGGCTCTCTTTTCCTTATGATGCAATATTCTAGTAAAAAAGCTAATAAAATAGCTGTCTTTTAAAGTGTTTTCTATGATGCCGTTTTTCTTTAGCCCTGATTTTAAAGCTTTTAAAAGCACACAGAACAATTTATATATTATACTATCTTTAAAAACATTTTTGCTATTAAATAGTAATTGAAAAGTCTTACTAGTGGTAATAATCTGAAATACTTTAGATAATACCCCTGAAAAGGCCTGTACAGATAAGCTATTCAAATATATGGTGCTAAGCCTTTTATATGCTCTATAAGTTACAATATTATTTTTCATGCTAACAGCCCCTTATTTCTTTAGGTCTATTTCTACAACCTTTGTGGATACTGAGTATAGCTGGTGTTTTGTAATGATAGTTCCTCCCATTCTAACCTCTTTGCTTCCTATGGATATGGCATTGTCGGTTACAATTCCTTTACACTTCAGCTTAATGTATACATCGTATTTACCTTCTACTGCTGCATTTACAATCCTACCGTCAGCAGTCTCAACAGGTTCGTAATGCTGTGTTACCTGTTTTTCAATAATTTCCCCAAATAATTGGTTGCTATCATATTCTCTTATTACATCCCCTACATTTATAACATCTACAGTTATTTGCCTCACATCTTCTACCCATAGTGTAACATCAATATCTGATTCATTAACCATAACTTTGTTGCCTAAAATAAAATACTTATATCCTACTCCTCCTATTAACGCCACCAATAGTATAACAACCATTAAATCGAATATATTGATTTTTCCAAAAAATCTTCCCTTTTCATCTATGAATTTCATGTGCGCTCCTCCTATTCATATTAGCTTTTTGTCTAAGATATATAATTATACCTTTTTATATGGGACTTGTCTAAACACAGTGTTAAATCTCCCTTCGTAGAAAGCTGTTACAGAATTTCAAGCTTTTTTCTAAGTATTATTATCTGTTACTAGCTATATTAATTAAATCCTCCACTCTCTTTTCCCAAGAGTTTTCATAAGCATACTTTTTACGTCTTTCTCGCATTTTTTCCGTATCAGACTCTAGACTTATGCCTAGTCCTTCAATAAATTCCTCCTGATTTTTGCATACTTGAACTACTTCTGTTAAGCTTTTTACTTGCTCAAATTGGGTAGAAATAACCGGATATCCAAAGTAGCAATACTGAAAAATCTTATTAGAATTTACGGTTTTTAGCCTAGGGTACCTTTCCTCCGAAACGAAGGGAATAAGTCCTATATCTAAGCTAGCAAAGTAATTCCCTATATCAGCTTTGTCCTTCTCCCCTAGATAATATACATTGGAATTTTGGCAAAGCTTATCTATTTGGTGCTGTTGATCAGTGGGACCAATCAATACAAAGCTGTAATCCCTATACTTATCTGCCAACCTACTAATCAAATCAAAATCTATCCATTGAAATAAACCACCTATAAAACCACAGACAGGCTTTTTATATTTATCTCCAAATATGTTTTTGGAATCTGCAAACTCGTCTAAATCTACCCCATTCTCCACCAAATAGACGTTGGTTTTATCTGGAGCCTTTTCCCTTAGCTGTTCTGCTGTAATGGTGATAAAATCCGATTGATCTATAGCTTCTTTTTCATAAGCCAGTACTTGTCGCTTCCATTTATCATTAGTTGCAAATTGAGAAAAATCATCACTTATATCGTAGCAAAGAATACCTTTTTCCCCCCTGCTGTTTTCTATAGCTCTTATCCAGTAGGGTGATTCTAAAATAATTAATGGCTCATCAACCATTGAAAATAATTCTTTCAACTGTGCTGTCATAATTCTATCATTTAAGCTGTAAATGCTTTTAACTTTTCCTTTTAAATATGGTAAAGCGAGTAGACTTATAATATGGATATTCTTATCTTTGTATATTTTAGGTTTAAAGCCTAAATCTCTTATATTGCTAACATTTTCTTTTTGTACATAAAAGACCTCAAAACCCTTCTTAGCAAAATATTTAGCCAACATATGAGATCTGTGTAAAAGCTTACTTTTCCAATTTAGAAGTGAAAATATCAGTACATTTTTCTTCATGTTAAGCTTCCTTTCGATACTTGATAATCTTTGCTGGATTACCTCCTACAATTGCATAGGAAGGAACATCTTTTGTAACTACTGCCCCTGCTGCTACTACAGCTCCTTTTCGAATGTGTACTCCAGGTAAAATAATGGCCCTCGCCCCAATCCAAACATCATCTTCAATAAGAACTGCTTTCTTCGGAGTATCTCCCTGTTCTATCATAGGAATATTTACATCGCTTATTTCATGATTGGATGTAAAAATCATCACTTCTGGTCCCATCATCACATCTCTTCCAATTTTTAGTGGACCGGAAACACTGCAGTTGATACCTAAGCCAGAGTTGTCTCCTATTTCGATGTTCTCTCCACTACCAAAGAATGCCCCATGTTCTATGTTCACATTTTGACCTATAAAGGAGAATAGGTGCTTGCAAAGAAAATATCTGATTTTTTTTGCCCCCAAAGCATAGGGACGATCTGATGCTGGCATATGCCTTCCTATAAAATAATATAACATAAGATATATGGTTCTCATAAGAATACACCTCGAAGTATAAATAATTATTTCTTATAAAATATAATATATTCAGTAATTAAATCATAGATAATGCTTCTGCTAATAAAGATATCATTGAAAAAGTAATGCTTGCTTTTATGCTGAGTATACCATACTTTATAGGAGCTTCAAAGCAAAAAAACTTTTACTTAATAGCTTTGTAGGAAAAGAAATCATACTGAGCTATTAACCACAAAGCCTTCAGAAGCAACATACAATGCAAATTTATTTTATCACAAAAGAGGTGCCTATTGTAAACAGAATTGTTACATTTTGATTACAGTGGTATAACTACAATTTGTATCTCCTCCGATTATAAAAACTGTAATTAGATAGGTGCATAATTAATCACAAAATTCCCTTAGACTATAGTCTAAGGGAACATCCAGCTAAAGTAGTAACTAATGTTAATACAACCATATATCTGTTCATACTGCTTACACTTTAAAGTGTCACATCAATTAAAACACCTACATTGTTATTTTGCTTGTTTATAAATATTGTAACTCCATATCCATTCTTAGAACCTATAAGGACATATGCGTCTTCTTTTTTATCCTCTACAGTAATAGTCCCATCCTTCATAATATCCTGATAGAATTCTATCACTTCTTCATAGCTCTTATCTGTCTCTAATACAATTCCTAATGCCTTGGAATCCTTATTATCATTTACATTGATGATATTAGCATCCTCTGGAAGTGGAAAAACATCTTTAGGAAATCTTTCAGGCAAGCTCATATTCTCTCCTGTTGTACCTAAGCTCACATTTACATTCATTCCACTGTTTTTCTCTGTTTCCTCGGTTGTGGAATCCGATGTTGAGCTATCTGTTGCTTCAGTAGAATCTGAACGAAGAGTTGCATTTTCATTAGGAACCTGTTTAGAATTATTCGAACAACTGATTAAGATTATAACAACTAATAACAATAATGATAAAAAGATACCTTTTCTCATGATACTTATCTCCTTTGCTTTTTATGAGTTACTCTTGTTTACTATATTACTCATGGCTTCTAAAAATTATTAATACTCCCTGAGCTCTTATAGTAGTTTTTGCTCAAAATCGTAACTACTATCTATATCAAAGTACTTCAATAAAAGTATAATATCATGTGGTATGCCTAATTAACTTTCTTAAAATCTCATATATTTTTCAAAAAATTGCTATCTTTATTCATCATTCTATATAAACATTATTCAGCTTTGTATCATCTAACAGGAATTTTTCCCATGGAACATCTAGTTTATTTGTGTTTTTCTACTTCCTATTTCCCTTAATTTTATTTTCCCTCGCTTAAATATGCGGAACCTAGTATTAGTAATCCACCTAATATTTGTAAAACTCCCATAGGCTCATCTAGAAATACAAAAGATATTAGGACTGCAAAGATTGGGTCGATATAGCTTAATATAGCTATGGATTGCCCTTTTACTTCCTTTATTGCAGAAAAATATAACAAATAAGCAACTCCAGTATGTATTATACCTACTAAAAGCATGATTATCCAGGATTTCATATCCACTGATTTTAAGTCAAAAGTATTTTCACTAATAACAAAGGGTAAGAGTATTATAGCCGCAACAAATAATTGTAATAATGTAACAGTAAATGTTGGTAAGCACTTAATATGTTTGTTGAGCATGACTACTATTGCATAAAGCACTGCTCCTGATAAGCCAAATAATATACCTTTTACATGATTATAAGACGAAATAGCGGACTTTTCTCCAGTTTGTAATATTAAAAACAGCCCTATCAATGCTATAAATATATACGTTATTTTCTTTGTACTCAATTTCTCTTTTAATATGAAAGATGAAAGAATTACTATAAATACTGGTGCGAGATAATAGCTTAGAGTAGCGTTTGATATTGTAGTATATTTATAGGCTTGAAACAGTAAAACCCAGTTGACCCCAATTATTGCACCCGATAACATTAATATAGGTAAATTCTTTTTAAATTCAGCTCCAGCCAGTTTCTCATGTTTAAATATCCCTAGAAAAAACAAAAATATGCTCCCTATTAATGCCCTAAAAAAAGCAATATCCACACTACCTAAATCTATTTCTCTAACAAAAATGCCTATTGTTCCCCATATTAGCATAGCTATTACTATTTTGATTTTTTCTTTAGTTATATTCAATGACAACATCACTTCCTTAAACATTATTTTTACTCAATGTTGTTTCCGCCCTCATCATAAAAGCTGTATTCAGTTTTAAGAGCATCGTCTGAGTATTCAAAAAAACTAATATATGGATTAGTAGTAACTTCTTCTGTTTGAATTTCTCCATTTTTAATTATTCGTTCTATTTTAGCAAACTTAGGATTCCATAAGGGTGGATGACTGACTCGGTTAGCACCGTATAATCCTATTTCAGTTCTGTACCGCCCCATTCTATAACAGTGAAACCTTCTCTTTCAAACCTGGGGAAGAGCTGCTCCTCAACTTCCTCGTACTCATCTAATGATTTAAATACCATGAATACTCTAAGTATTGAATCGGGTTTTGGTGTGATTTTTAGCTTTGCTAACTCCTCATATTCTTCTCCTGCAAAATATATAAAGTTATACGGATTATCTTTCATATGTGGAAGCCAATATACAATAAACTCGTTATACTCCTTTGGAATAAGTCCTATTTCTGAAAGTTTCTTCTGTAAAAAGTCTTTTGTGTCTTCACCTTTTACAACAAAACCTTTAGAAATGTTCCATGTGTGTTTTTTGCTTTCCCCTTCCCAAAATAAGTATGAGTACTCCAAGTTATCTTCTAAATTAATTAATACTCCATCTGGTTTAGCAACAACTTCCCATCCATTTTTATACTCTGGATATGTACAGGTCAATTCTCCTTCATACTTTAGTTTCACAGAAACTACTTTCTCATTTTCAGGATATAAATATATAATAGGCTTTGCAAGTGGAGTATTTATTATATCACTCTCATGACTATTAGCATTTAATATTACCACTATAGTTCCAGCTACGACGATAATAATAAAAACCACACTAAATATAATTAAGGACCTTTTTTTAAGGTTCATCATTTAATTATCCCTCCAAACTTAAAAGCTAATAAAGCCTTTCCTCAATCTTAAAAATATTATTTTAGATAACATCCTATCTAGTAACAAATGCTGTGCACCCATCACCTGTAACACCTAAATCAATTGACATCCCCTTAAGTAGTCGTTTTGTTACAAACTTTTCAATATCATTATCAGACTTAGCCCCAATTTTAAGAAATTCATCAAATCCATAATCGCCATAGTAAGTCATCTGATACATAGGATATTCATCTGCTTTTTCTAATGACGCTAGAGTACGTATCTCGTTAAAAAACAAAGCAGCAACAACCATAAACAAAACAGTAAAAACTAGTAAGATAGAAATACTTAATCGTTTTATTTTCATTACTTCCTCCTTGTATGATACATTGATTTCTCCTTTTTAACCTAATGTGCAACGTCTTCTAACGTCCCAGTATTTTTAACATCTCTGAGCTGGACCCCTAAGAAATATCCTTGGTGGTGCTTTGCTCCAGGTGGAGGAATTTAGTGCGCAGTATATAAGTTGTGTATATTAACGACTAAAACCAATTAAGGTTATTTTTTTAATACTCTATTTGTGAAAAAAAATCCTACCAATGAAATAATTGCGATCAAGGCAAGTATAATTGCTAACCAGTCGGGTATATCCACAATAAAGCGGTCAATTAAAATTGTTGATGAGCATAATCCCAAAGATAATAATAGTAACCATATGTTTTTGTTCTTCATCTAAATTTCCCCCCTTATAAACAAGATATAAATTTCCTTACATGTACATGATTCTACAAATACATCATAGACAGTTCCTCAATATGTTCCCTCTTTTCAGATTTTTCAATTAAGACCACAAAAGTTGCCCTGATATCATCATTTCCCTTAATGTCCTATATTTGCAAAGTCCATAAACCAGACATCAGAGGGATAACACCTGGTAGGGTTTCTCCCACATCGAGAGGCTGTGGTACACATTGTCCTAATATTACATTTAATTGCAAATACAGGCTATGTTTATTATCTTACCGAAGCCTATAAAGATATTTACATATTTCATGGTTCTCACCTTTGTAATTTCCAAAACCTTTATGCTCTAAAATGAATGAACATTTTTCTAAAACTTTACGAGAAGCAATATTGTCTCCACGACAAATCCCCCAAATACGTGCAATACCAATCTTTTTCATTATTAACGGCACAAAAGCTCTCACAGCTTCTGTTGCATAACCATTTGCTGTATAATTTGAGGCAATGTGGTATCCGACCTCCCATTCGTCATCTATCGGTATCGCTTGTACATAGCCTATATTCTCACCACTTTTTAATAAAATTGGATACACAAACGGACCCTTCATATCTCTGTAGCATTCAATTAGGAATATAATCGTGTCATGTGCTTCTTGAACTGTTTCAAATACTTCATCAGGTACAAACCTGCGGTTTTCTTCATCTAAAGAATTAACATGCACGCTTTCAGCCATGCTTTCGTCAAATTCGGTAATTATTAATCTGTCTGTTACGATTTTTAAATTTTCCACAATGCATGTCCTCCATTCACGAAATATAATTTGCATTTAATACACAATATAAAATCAATATTAGTTCTAAAAAAACTCCAAAATCTTTCACCACATTAAAGCGGCATAGTTTGCAACCATGAAACGCTTAGTAAATTATAGCATATTTTGGTAATGAATACAGTAAAATGTATGCCTTTATTAATGAAAGTTAATAATTGGAGTTATATAAAGTTGTTATATAGCTAATTTTTGTGGACAAGGGGTAATATAATATGAATGAAGACAGGAGTTTGTGTGGGTGGGAGCTGGGGTAACGTCTTGTATTTGGAACGTCCCTAAGCTGTACTCCAGGTATAGAACTGTTGGTGGAGCTTCACTCTGGTGAAGGTATGTGGCACACCCTTATGCAATTACTTTGTAGGAAGTGATGATGATTTTTACCCGTCATAATTCTTGGCATAATATAAGAAAGACGATACAAGCATATCACTATTATCCCTTTGTATTTTCATGTCTCTTTTTAGAAATAAAACCCCAGATGATACCAGCCATAATTGAGAAAATGAAAACAGTTCCCCATATTATCCAAGCATTATTTGTTCTCCCTCCACCTGGGTCTACACCATCAGTATTAAATATCATGGCAAGAACAAACCCTCCTATATACCCTACAACAGTTACTACTGGAATTATTCGATTCTCAAATATAGTAGCAATAACTATTATAACAATACTTAATATAGCCAATAGGTTTGGCCACTGTTTCATACCATGTATTTTTAAAAAAGAAAATCTGCATAGCCAATATGAGATACCAAGTAATCCAATCATACTAATTCCCCGCAGGATTTTATTTTTTATATTCGTTGATTTCAACTATACGACCTCCTATTTTATAAAAACCTTTATTCCATATTTACCTACAATTATGACATAATTTAAAACATCCAAAAAATCTCCCTAACAAACCCCCGATTAACCTACCATATTGAGGATAAGTGCCTGTATTTGTATAGATTATTACCTTGCAGATGCATTCATAGGTTTATTTGTTATGCTTGTTTTTATTATATTTTACTATTTTTCAAAAAAATCCTGGCAACTATCATCTGGTTTATAATATGTAGGTACATCTTTTCCCTCAATAATTCTATGAATGATATGTATTTCTTAACTTTAGATTAGGCTTATTACTAGAAATTAGTCAAACTTTTTAAAGAAATAGGTCACATCGTCATTAGTATTACTTGTTTTTTCACCACCAGCTTTTTCATATAGTGCACAAGCAACAGCATTATGTTTCTGTGTAAATAAAAAAAATCTACAAATGCCTGTCAGCTTACAAAGATTCTTTATACTAGTAAGAATTTGAAATCCAATGCCCTGTTTCTGATATTGTGGAAGCACACCCACCTCATGAATATATAACATATTCCCCTTGTTATCTAAACGATTAAGTTCGTATCCATAAGCAAAGCCAATAATTTGTTTTTCTTGGATACATGCAAACATCCAATTCATTGGGTTTGAAAGAAATTGCCTTGCATTTTCTTCAAAAATAAAACCACTTCGAAAATCGCTTTCCATTTGTAAGACAATTTCTAGATCTGAAAGACACAGTTTTCTAAATTCTCTTTTTTGAGTCATCGTACTCCTCCCATAATATATAAAACTCCTCAATTTTTTTATACAAGTACGGCTGAATTAATGGATAAGTTAAGCTTTCAGGTATAGTGTCAAAAAATTTAATTTCATCAATTTCAGAATTTGGTAATTCATCAAGGCATTCTACATCCGAATAAAATAATTGCCCAAAGGATTCAGTTTCGTCCCTAGCTACCGAATATATACAAACTGGAATAATAATAAAATTCTTTGCTCCTGTTTCTTCAGTCAATTCTCTTGAAGCGGTGAAATTAATACTCTCATTTTCTTCCCTATGTCCACCTGGAATTTCCCAAGTTAATCTTTCTTTATGCCTTACAAATATCCATTTGTCTTTATATCTTGCCATAATAACCGCAAATTGAAGTTTGCTATCTTCAACTGTATTTAGTTCATAAAAATTCACCTTTAACACTTTAATAACTCCTTCTTACTTTTAATTTTCATATTATATAATTCTACAACACCTTATCTTCTAACAAATTAGATCCCATAGCGGAACTTTGCCCCACGAAGAGATGTGGCGTACATCGCCCTAAGATTACGCCCTAGTACACTCTTGCAAAATTTATACTTATAAGAAAAACTTTATTCAAATAAAGTTTTAAAATATTCCGTGTTAATACCAGAATTTAAATCTTTATAAAAATAGTTATGATAGCTAATCTTATTACCACCAATAATTAGAAATTCATCTACTAACGTACTGTGGATGCCCAAAGTCTAACTATTACATTCATCTTCTCTTAGGTTTCCGAAATTCACTGTTATCTGACGTCGGACTGACTTGGATTTTGAAGCTACTATTAAATTAGCCTTATAAATATATTTACTGCTTACAATTCTTTTACATTGTTAGAAGTTTTATTTCACTTTAAGGCAGTTCTAAGAAAAAAGTCCCTAAATCCTTTAGCCATTTTATATTCTTTATTAGGATTGTTTTTTTCATGTATATCCATATAGTACTGTCCTGTTTCAATTTCTATAGAAATTGAATCCAAGGGAAATCCTTTAGTCTTCTTATTATGAGGTTTTGATGTTATAATAAATTCTTCAGATGATATATCCTCTCCATCATATTCGAAGATTGTTTCTTCATCTATTATCAAGCATATCGCATTTTTATATTTTGCTTTAACAACGCCTCCTAGTTCTGCTGCTAAATTAGTATAATATTTTATCATTTCATTATCATTTAGTTCTTTTCCATTCACCCTTCTAACATGAACACCTGGTTGTTTTTTTCTTTCCAGCCCTTCAATATATAATCCAGAGTCACAAGAAAATACAGGAACTTTAAATTCTTTAAAGTATGTCATAGCTTTAATCCTTGCATTCTCTAGTGGATCATTGCCTGTTTCGCGAACTTGTATTTTAACTGCATTACCAATATCATTTAAACCTATTATTTCTATATTTAATTTATCAAGCATTTCTTTCATATGCTGTATTTTGGCAGAGTTAGATGTTCCATACAATAATCTTATCATGTTTATACCTTCCTCCTTAAGGAAACTTATCCTATGCTTTACTGTAATTTTTCTAGAAGTCGAAGCTTTAACGCTTTTTCGTCCGCTGTAATCTAACATCTGGCATATTCAAAAGCACTTCATCTATATATTCTCTTAGAACTTCGATTGGGTATATCTCCATAAATACATAATGATACATGAGGCTTTGTTCCTTCATCAATGTATATTTTATTTTTCTGAAGCTCAGAGCGTATCTCGTTTATCCTTGTTGAACCTTCGTCATCTAAATATAATTCAATCGCATAAGGCATTAGTCTTGACTCCTTTCATTTTTACTATCATAGCATATTCACTTAACGTTTCGAGTGTTCACGACGTTCATCAGCTCCCACGAAGCTTGATCCGAGATGCTGATGGATGTTGGGAACAATCTGTTAGATAATGTGGGAACTTGACAGAAATAATAAGTCTCAAATCAAATATAATGTATTATAAAATAATCCTTAATCCCATACTACCCGTTGCCTTGCCTTTTGTATCAGTTTACTATATAAATTAACATCAAATTCATTAAAATATTTTCTGTTGAATTTATCCAATTCAAACCAACTAACTCCACTATTTTCATCTTCATTAATTTTCAGTTTCTCATTTTCATCTGCAATAAGTATATATGCAATTGAAAAATGGAGATGGGGATTAACATACCTGTTCTTTCTCATATGACCATTTACTACTCCAATATCAATTGATGCAATATTTGGTATAAAAGGTGTAACATTAATTATACCGGTTTCTTCTTTCGCTTCTTTTATGGCAACATGTAATAAATCTGTATCTCCATCTGCATGACCACCAGACCATGCCCAAGTGTTACGTATATTATGATGAACCATCAATGCTTTATCTAAAGAATTATTCATTATAAAACCAGAACTTGTAATATGAGCAACTTCATTATCTCTTAATAATACAGTTTTAGGAAACAACTTAATATAATCTAGAATTACTTTCTTGTCTTGTGTTTCTTGCTCATTAATCGGAATGTAGTCCATAATTTGTTTAACAAAATCCATTAATGTAAATCCTCCTATCATTAATGTAATTATTCCTATGTAACCTAAGATCGTGTCCTTGTGCAAATTCAATGTTATAAGATATAGCTACATTTTTTCCTCAATAATCCTTCACATAATTTAAAGAATGTGTCATTATACAGGAGGCCAAAGGTCTCCTCTACGCATTGATATGCCTATTGTAGGGGCTAGCCTTACTGGCCCGCTTACGGCACACTTATCTACCCTTGCGCAAATATGTTATTATAGGAAGTAATTATATTTTTTCCCTATAAGCCTTCTTATAATTTAGATGATACCACATTATTCTGAATAACCAATTGTAGCAAAAATTAATCTAGTAAAGCTTTATATTTATCTACATCATCAAATCTATCGCCAAAACTAAAGGGTGTATCATTAGTACTAACATTTTTCATATTAATTGGTTTTCCATCATTTAGCTTACTAATAACTATCTCAAAAGAATTATCGTCTTTTAATTCTACTTCAAAGTTTTGCCTGTTACTTTTTATTCTATATAAATTTGTGTCGACTCTTTCATAGGTTCCTTTGTCAACCTCTCTATTATTAATCCATTCAATAAAGCTATTATCTTCTTCTCGAATTTGCATTTGAATAATATGATTTCCAATCATTTCACTTTGATAAAATCCTTTTAAATTTTGATCTTCCTTAGATAACAATTTCCACAATATCAAAATAACTACCATAAATAAAATAAGAAATTTTAACCTTTTCACAACTTTCCCCCCCTGATTTTTCCTTGAATACTGCTACTGCTATATCGCAATATTTAACAAATGCCCATATGCAATTCTTCAATACATGTCTTTCCTCTCAGCTTTTTTCAACAAGACCCACAAAGAACTGCCCCGATATCATCATTCCCTATAACGTTCCCGTATTTGCGAAGTCCCTGAATCCGACCCTAAAACTAGACCCTTTGGCGGAGCTTCGCTCGCGATGAAGGGATGTAGCGACGTCTTTCCCCCAATGGTTCTTCACATAATATAAGTGATATATATTATCCATCAATATAAGCACATTTATAAATTTATGACATACTGACAGGTTTTTTTTCGCCCTGTTTTAAACATCTCATGCCATGGCGGAACATCAATAATTCCCTTTAATTTGGCACCGCTATATTCACAGGTCTTTCTTGATGCAATATTTTCTGGTGAACATGTTATAATAACTTCATCCATCTTATGCTTCTTTGCCAATATAAATAGTAGTTTGCAAGCCTTTGAAGCATAATTATTTCCCCTGAAAGGTTCATAAATTTCATATCCTATATTACCACCAAATTTTGTGTTATCATTATGACCAACTCGCAAATCACATTCACCAACTATGGTATCATCAAAGCATCTTATGATTTTAAAATGATAGGCAGGCACATATCCTTTGTCCTTATTTTCACTAGCAGTTTTGTATAGACTTAAGTAAATTTCTTGATTTTTTAAATCAGTTGTGTCAAAAAACAAGTTTACACCCCCAAAATATAACTAATCACTAGGACACATAATTTAATCTACTATTCATTCCATGTTGTTTTCTCTGTCTCTTTGCAACTTTTTCCACTTTAGCCACCTTAAATCTAATACCGTTGCTTTTTCCCTTGTCATTATTTCGTCACAAGGAAAATTCTTGCATAAACCACAATAATCAATTTTTTGATCATCTACACAATCAAATGTATAGCAATCCCCTTTTGTATGTGCTATCCTACATCCTGTACATTTATCTTTTGAGTAAGTAGGGCAACTTCCACAATAAAAGCCACATTTTCCAATTAAGTTACTTATTTTCTCATACATGTTTTTTCTTCCTCTTATGAAATTATTTTGATACAGATAATTTATCTGTTATTTCTATATTGTTTTCTTAAATCAACCCTCAAAGAACAACCCCAATATCAACATGTCTTATAACGTTTCGTATTTGCGATGTTCGTGAACCGGATCCCAAAGCATTACCCCTTGGCGGAGCTTTGTTCCCGGTGAAGGGATGTGGTGCACATCTCCCTAAGATTGTGCCCTAGTGCACCCCTGCGCAAATACATTGTTAGATGATGTTCAATAAATTGACCCTAACATAAAATCTGTTTATCTCTAAGCATACTATGGTATAATACTATTAACTAAATATGTAAAGCGAGGTGTTTTGCTATGAGTATTAAAGTGACCGTCGTTGTTCAAAAAGAAGACAACTGGTATGTTGCAAAATGTCTTGAAAATAGTGTTGCTTCACAAGGCAAGACTATTGAAGAATCAATTGATAACCTACGAGAAGCACTTGAGTTGTTCTATGAAGATACAACACCAGAAAACGTCAATGTTCCTACCTTTGTCACTACAATGGAGGTAGCGTTGTAATGGGCTCAAAATATCCTGTATTATCACCTAATGAAATCATTAAAGCCTTAGAAAAAATCGGTTTTCAAAAGATTTCTCAAAAAGGAAGTCATGCGAAATATAAAAAGTTTGGAAATCCTTCAAGAGTTATAATAATACCAATGCATGATGAAGTTGCCAAAGGCACTTTAAAAAGCATTTTAGAACAAGCTGACTTACCACTAGAAGAGTTCTTGAACCTTTTATAATATCCCATTCTTATGAATGGGTTTTCTTTTACCCGTGAGATTATTGAATGTCACCTACCGCCCACGTATTTGCGATGTCTCTGAACCGAACCCAAAAGATAGACCCCTTGGCGGTGCTTTGCTCCCGGTGAAGGGATGTGGTGCACAACGCCCTAAGATTGTGCCCGAGTGCACCCTCTCGCAAATACATTGTTATCGGATGGACGATGCCAATTTCCCATTACAAAAACTTACCCAACAAAAAAACCTCAAGAACTTCTATCAAAATTCCCAAGGTTTCATATTTTTTAAATCTCTTGCTCCATGTACAATTGTTAAAATTAGTATATAGTCTTCATCTACTTTATAAACAATACGATAATTGTTAAGTAGTATTTCTCTAATATTAGGATTATTTATCTCTGGAACTTCTCTCCCAATGTTAGGAAATCTCGATAGCTTTTCAACAGCATCGAAGATTCTTTCTACTACAATTAATCCGTAATATTCTGAGTCTCTTGATATATAATCTCTAATATTCTCTAAATCAATAACTGCTGGTTCTGTCCATCTTATTCTCATTTCTTCATAACTCTTTTCCTTACATCTTCATGGGCCATAATTCTTCCTTCTTCTGCTGCTTCTAATGAATTTGTTATTTTTTTCTTTACGTAGAATTGATACATAATATCGTCCCATGTTGCATGTTCAGGTAAACTCTCAATTATCTTTCTAGCATCATCCTTAGCATGACTCAAAATATACACCCCATTTCAAATGTAATTTTCTAACTTAATTGTATCATAAACCACCTTTATAATTCACTAATATTCAAATATTTTGTTATAGGAAGTGGTGACGTATTTTATCTCTATAAACCTTCGCAAAAAAACTATGAATTTACATAATTAACGATTTCATCTATGTTACTTTTTCTCGTAAAATCTGCTGGTTTATCTAGTACTTCAAGCATACCTATTTCATCAGATGTCAATTCTTTTTTCTTTTTCTTTTTATTCTTTATATTCCACTTCAATAATGTCATAAGCACTTTGTCAAAGGATGATAGCTTATTATAGTTAAAACCTCCTTGTAAGTAGAAAAACTTAATATGTTTTTGTTGGTCTGAAGTAAAGTTGCGTGTAATAACTTCTTTTATTACTTTTTCACTCGATGGAGAAGCACCAGAAGCAAAAACAACTACCCTTTTGCCCATTAGCTTATCAATGTTTCTTGTAATAAACTTAACACCATTAATGCCAACCGCATGTAGACTGCCACCATAAATCACAGCATCATATTTTGTCAACGTATTGACATTAACCTTTGAAACTTCATAAATATCCGCTAATAAATCTTTCGCAATCCATTCTGCATATTTCTTTACAAAACCTGTTTTTGATTTGTAAATTATAATGGTTTTCATTGTTTTAAACTCCTTCCAAAATTTGTTGCAGGTGATCACATTACTACAATATTATGTGACATAGTTTCTAATAAAATTGGTCCAAAAGAATAGTCTTGATATCATTATTACCTATAAAATCCCGTATTCGCGACGTCTCCGAACCGAACCTGGGAGATAGACCTCATAGCGGAGCTTCGCCCCCGGTGAAGGGATGTGGTGCGCTGACCTTCCCCTTAGAACGTGCCCGCCTGCATCTCCAGTAAACACGCTGTTAGACGGAGTATTTACACTTACCTCAAATATCTCTATTCTTTAAATTTGATAAAATAATTTGCATCCTCACAGTGCAATCTATCTTTCTATTTATAGCTTTTCTCCATGAATTAGATAGTGGAAAATAAATTTTATCTTTAACGGTTTGCCCCATATCCCAAAATCCATCTCCCGATGAATTTTCATTAATCCATTTAATTACATGCTTACATTTAGTTGAAATCAGATGATAATTACTCAATAATTCAAATGCACTTACGTATCTACTTGATTGTTTCGAACAATAATTGTTTGGCGGGCTTTTTAGGCTGCCATCATAAATGTAATAGATGCCTTTTTCTGAACTAATAATATAATCTAAGAACTTAGACTCTGTATCACTGGATAAAAACTTTGATAGTAAGGATACAACATAAAAATTTTGAAATCCCCACATAAATTTATCTTTTGACGACTTATGTACTTCATAATAAGCTTCTTTATAATACTCTTGGTCATATTCTTCTTTAGAAAATGCATAAGTTATGATTTTTGCCCAGTCTTTAGCTATTTCCGTAGCTAAAACATTAGATGGATCAATTATTAACATCCATGTTGAAACAAATAATCTAGTTAATAAATCCCAATCGTGTTTTTTTCTTTATAATCTCTTAAATCCAATTCTCTTAGTAAGTATTTTTCCATGTATTCAAAAGCTTTTTTGATAGGCTCATCGTTCTTATCTAAACCCAATATAAGTAATCTTCGTAACGCATACTCTGTTGTCATTACTGAACTTGATAACTGGCTCATACTGTGAAATTGCCCCCATGAACCATCATCCCATTGGAGGTTTACAATTTCTTTTACCCATTTAGTTTGTAAAACTTCACTTTTAGCATCTATTAATTCTATGTTATCTGTTTTTAATTTGAGCACATCTCTCATTAGGCGATATTTGGGTATAGGCTCTATATTTGCTTTTATCAATTCTTCTACTGTAGCCACATGTTTTCCCTCCCATCTAATTAAAGTATGTGGTGCACAATGCCCTAGGCCTGTGCCCGAGTGTACCCTTGCACAAATACAATGTTAGACGACGTATTAAATACTAACTTTCTTTTTAAATCTTATATAATATGTTTGGTTCATCTCTTCTTTTGTTATAACTTCAAATCCTATTTTTTCACCTAATTTAATATAATATTTCATGTCTTGTTGAGCTTTATTCCACAATACACCATAGGTTGTTGTAATTTTCTTATCTTTTAATTCAATTTCAAGTGGTACCAAAATTATATCTTTAATTCCTCCAGGAAATTGAGAAATAGTAGCATCCCAAATAACAAATTCACCCTCATCTTTTAAAACCCTATATATTTCTTCAAATACTTTTTGATGATACTGTTTTTCTATGTACATCAATGTAAAAAATGATGTTACTCCATCAAAAGTTTTGTTCAAAAATTTCAATTCTCTTGCATCCATAATAATTTTCAATGGTCCTTCTGCCGCCTCTTCAAGTTCATCACTTCTAGGATCAATTGCAATCACCTTTTCACCCAAAAGTTGACCAATAATTCCTTCTCCTCCACCACCAATATCTAAAACTCTCCCCTTTTGGCTAAATTCCTTTAAATTGATATTCTGGACACCAATTGAAAACATTCTTTCATCTTGATTCATATGACAAACTCCCTTCACGTAACATGATTAATCTATATAGTCACACTTAGCCTAATGTCGTCTAACGTTCCCGTATTTGCAACGTCTCTGAGCTGAGCCTCAGAGATAGGCCCGAAAGTGGAGCTTTGCTCCCTGCGCCTAAAAATAATATATTTTTCAGATTCTATGTATTCTTGATATTTCTCTAATTTTTCTCTTAAAGTGTCTTTTTCGT
This sequence comes from Proteiniborus ethanoligenes, assembly GCF_900107485.1. Taxonomy (NCBI): domain Bacteria; kingdom Bacillati; phylum Bacillota; class Clostridia; order Eubacteriales; genus Proteiniborus; species Proteiniborus ethanoligenes. The sequence goes on along the minus strand of NZ_FNQE01000002.1, from coordinate 31,621 downwards.
CATATTGTATATCACAATTATATAACCATGAAAATTCTTCTACTCTATGTATTTGACTTGATTCTGTGCTATATCTTAGTTCTCCACCTTCTGTACTAAATAGCAATATACTTTGGTTTAGAAATCTATTTATCTCATCAACAAAAGATATCATCATATTTATATTAAACGAAGGCTCACGAGATTTAATACTAAAATCCAAAGTATTCGAACAGATGGTTTGTACACTCCAAAATTCGTCTATCCAAAACAATTCATACGTATAGCTCCCATAGCCTTGATTCATATACGGATTATATCGTAATAAATAGACAGTCCCATCTTTAATATACAGAAATAAAGAGTTCCAACCTACGTGTGGTATTCCAGCACGCTCTTCCCAAATAATATTATTTTCAGCATCTATAATTTTAAGAATTGCTTCTTGTTTTTCTATAACATTTGAAATATCAACAGTTATCTTTTCTTGCATACCATTATGTGTTATATCAGCATAAGTAATAACAATGTCACCTTGGTTAACATCAGTTTTTGAATTAACTAAATCTACATTATTATTTAACAAAGCTACTTTAAGGCAGCTGAAAGAAACTATTAAAAGAATTGAACCAATAAGTGCTACCATTACTCTTTTCAATCTCAAAATCCTCCAATATGTTTTTCAAAGCATTTCCTGTATATAGGATGTTTCAGATAACGTCCCAGTATTTGCGACGTCCCTGACCTGGACCCCAAAGATAGACCCCATGCTCCCAGCGAAGGGATGTGGTGCACATTGCCCTAAGATTGCTTCCCGTGCACCCTTGGGCAAATATTGTGTTAGGTGTAGTGCGTGGCTACTATACTTGCTCCAAACTTTTTGTCATAAAACTTTCTATTAAATCTGGATTTTTCTTATATAACGTTGATAACCATTTTAAGTGTACTCCGGGCTTTAGAATAACATCCCTTCTTAATTCTTTTTGAAATAATGCTTTCCCTTCGCTTTTTAAAAAATCATCAATTGTAATTAATTCCTTACAAATCAGTTCTACATCTTTCAATTTAAGAAGTAAAATACCGTGGGTCTCAAAATAAGGTTTTGGTTCTTCTTGCGAGTATGCAAAATATGTTACTGATAATGGACCATTTTGAGTACCTTTTATAATAATTGGATATATGTCTTCCTCCAAATCTCTTTCTATTAGCTTTGGTTCTTCATCCCATTCTTCTATGTGGTATGTCACTGGTGAATTCGCTAAAGTTATTGTTATCGATGCCTCTTCTTTTAACTCTCTTTTCAAGCATTCTATAATTGTCTCATCATTTTCCCTATGACCTCCAAATCTTACTACACCCAAATCCCCTTCCTTATTTGGTCCCACCATAAAAATAAATAAATAATCATATAAAACAAATGCTCCTGCTGTAATTGCTTTCTTGTTAAAATTCATGTTTTCCCCCCTAAAACCTTCAATCCAAAATGAATTTCTATAGCATTGCACCTAACGTCCGCAGGTTTGCGACGCTGCCGGACCCTAGTAACACTTCGACTTGGGTCCGGCGGTGTGGGTGAGGCCATTACTTTCTTTTCCGCTTTCTTTATAGCAGAACCCCTTGCACAAACCCTTGCTGTTATCAGAAGGATGCCGCGCCCACAGTTGAAAGCTGAAACGGATGTCAGCTGCTTTCACATTCTTTACAGCTACGACCAAAAAATTAAATCATTCCCCACTTTTTACATTGTTCAATTCTCTTTCCATTATCACCTTGCTCTTTATCATAAGAAAACCTATTTAAAAGTTCACAAGGAAAATCTCCACATTCCCCACAATGATTTATTGTTTTATTTTCACAGCAATATTTAACTGGGCATGACTCTCCCCAAAAAGGTTTTTGAATGTTTACACAACCTTGGCAGTTCATCTCTTCCTTATAATCACACTCAGTACAAACAATACCACATCTTGATTCAATCATTTATAATTCCTCCCATTAACTCAATTTGTCTTTTTTCCCCAAATGAATTCAATACCAGTTTATTGACTGTTCAATCATATCTTTTATTATCATTTCTGGTACATTTCCATTCAAATCAAATGAATTCCAATGCACTTTATTCATGTAGTATCCAAGGGTTATATCACTATAATTTTCTCTTAAATATATTCCAAACTCAGGTTCACACTTTACCGTAAGAATTTTTTTGCCATTTTCACCATAACAAATTGCTGCAAATAACTTATTCCCAATTTGATACCTATCCCATTGCCATTCTATTTTAAAATCTTTCTTGACGGATTTTTTTGCTTAATAGGTATTCATCTAACCATGGATAATTCAATCCTTTTCCCTCCTATAGGGTTCAGGTTTAGCCCTTTTACCTGTAATCCCCGAGTTTTTATTACGTTTCAAACTCCTATATGGTTCTAATCGGCGCACACGATGTGCGCCACCCTGCGGCATCTTTCTGATAACGTTCTGTATTTGCGACGTCCCTGAGCTGGACCTCAGAGATAGACCCCATAGTGGAGCTTTGCTCCCGGCGAAGGGATGTGGTTTACATTGCCCTTGGATTGCGCTATAGTGCACCCTTGCGCAAATATTTTGTTATAGGATGTAGTGAGTGCTTTGCCTTGCCTTGGACTATCATTAAACTTACTTTGAGACACACTTCAGATGTACCAATAATATCCTTATCCTATTTTCTTTGAAATAATGTCATTAATCATATGAATAAGCATACTTTTATAATCCTCATTTTGCTTTCCAGAACCAATTTTATAGAATGTTATTCCAAATAAAACCATATAATATTCAAATGCTTCTTTTGAATAATTGTGATATCTACTATAGGATTCTAAAAAAATATCACGTTCTTTTTCTGTCCTTAAAAATTTTTGTCCTGGTCTTAATGTTAATGCCCAAGCTAAATCGTACTCTTTACTTCCATATCCAGACAATTCATAGTCCAGCAAGCAGGATACTTTGTAATCCTTCCATAAAATGTTTGCATAATGACAATCCCCGTGAATGAAGCCTTTCGTATCCTTAATTTTTGTTTCTAGCAAATATCGTTCTATATATTCCAATTTATTGTCAACATAAAATTCATGGGGTAATACAAATTCTCTTTCTTTTACTGGGAATGAATCGATTTGAACATTATGTATTTTAGCTAACAACTCCCCATAAACTTCCATATATTTTAGGGACTCCATGTTCTGGTTATCTCCTAAAATATATGATAGACGTTCGCCATCTGCCTCTTTCGTCAATATGTATCTTGGTGTATCAAAAGAATAATCTATTACAGTAGGTAAGAAAGGAAAATCTAGTTCATTAATAATTAAAACCTCCCTTTCAATATCGGCAGTTTTCTGTCTCTCTACTTTTAGAAATCCTTTGACCTCTTGTCCATCTTTGCCCATTCCCTGAACATAAAAAACATCATTTCCAGCATGAGGATAACCTAATACTTCTTTAAGATGAAAATTATTAAAATGTAATGTGGAGGGATCAATAGTTTCCCGCCATTTATCTGGTTGTTTCATCACAAATTTCCCCCCGCTATTAATCATTTTTGGTATAAAATACTAATTTTCTTTTATATACGTAATTTAGCTGATGCATATTACATGAATACTGTATTTTAATAATTCCAATTTGATTCCTAATGATTCTATTTAAAACTCTTTACTTTTTATTATGTTTATAATCTAAATACAATTTTACAAGTATAAGTACATTGGTTGAAATCAGAATAAACCTGTTATTTTTCCATATTGTAAAATAGGTAAGTACTAAAGCACACCATATAACAAGAAAAACAAATATTGAATTTTCTTTTTTCAAAACAATTTCACCCTTTTTAATAGTTTATATTTCGCTACTAATATTTAACTAAAGAAATCTCTCCAGAGTACTGCTCTGATATTGGGATGTCGCCTAACGTTTCGTGTTTGCGACGTCCCTGAACCGGACCTCAAAGATAGACCCTCTGGTGGAGCTTCGTTCCCGGTGAAGGGATGTGGTGCACCTGACTTTTCCCAAAAACTTGCTCCTGTGCACCCTTGTGTAAAAACAGTGTTGTGTGGAGTCCTCACAAAGACCCCAGCATATTTTTTATCATATTGTCTTCTCTTCAATAATAATATCTATTTTTTCTTCATTCAATCTCTCTCCAAGCCACTCTGCTTGTATTTCTCCTAGTTCAGTAAGTTTTGAATCCTTTTGTCCTTGCATTCTGCCTTCTAAGTTCCATTCTGTTTGTCCATGTCTCGTTATAAATAACCTTGTCATAATATCCTCCAAAATATAACAAAAGTTTCTTTAAATCAAATGCTTTTAAACCCACGACCCTAAAGCTAAACCCCTTGGTGGAGCTCTGCTCCCGGTGAAGGGATGTGGTACATAACGCCCTAGGCTTGTGCCCGAGTGCACCCTCTCGCAAATACATTGTTATCGGATGGACGATGCCAATTTCCCATTACAAAAACTTACCCAACAAAAAAACCTCAAGAACTTCTATCAAAATTCCCAAGGTTTCATATTTTTTAAATCTCTTGCTCCATGTACAATTATTAAAATTAGTATATAGTCCTCATCTACTTTATAAATAATACGATAATTGTTAAGTAGTATTTCTCTAATATTAGGATTATTTATCTCTGAAACTTCTCTCCCAATGTTAGGAAACCTCGATAGCTTTTCAACAGCATCGAAAATTCTTTCTACTACAATTAATCCGTAATATTCTGAGTCTCTTGATATATAATCTCTAATATTCTCTAAATCAATAACTGCTGGTTCAGTCCATCTTATCCTCATTTCTTCATAACTCTCTTCCTTACATCTTCATGGGTCATAATTCTTCCTTCTTCTGCAGCATCTAATGAATCTGTTATTTTCTTCTTTACGTAGAATTGATACATAATATCGTCCCATGTAGCGTGTTCAGGTAAACTCTCAATTATCTTTCTAGCATCATCCTTAGCATAACTCAAATTATCCACCCCATTTCAAATGTAAGTTTCTAACTTAATTATATCATAAACCACCTTTATAATTCACTAATATTCAAATATTTTCCTATAAAATTCACAAATTCACAAAGCCTTTTCAGTCTGTCCGCTAACGTTCCGTATTTGCGACGCCCCTGAACCGGACCCCAGAGATAGACCTCCTGGCGGAGCTTTGCTCCCGGTGAAGGGATGTGGTGCACATCGCCCTAGGATTGTGCCCTAGTGCACCCTTGCGCAAATATTTTGTTAGAAGATGGCATAACCTATGTAGTTTCTTCTCTCAATAACCCCAATTATAGAAAGTTATACTCTAGCTGCCCACAACATCAATATATGTTTCTTTCCCGTTTTTATAAACTTTAAGGTACTCAAAATCCTTATTTACTTTTATTCTATAAACCAATCTATTCCTCTCAACATTAGAATAATCATTTGTATAATATTCATTGAATGAGATTGCAATTGTATCTCCTTTATCCTCAACCACGACATCCTTATAAAATCCTGCCTTATCTCCTTGCTTTACATTTTTATTGTTTAAAAATAAATAAATTTCCTTTTCATTATTATAAAAAATGTAGATACCATTTGAAAGTTCATGATCTGTGATAAACTTAGCAACCCTTTTATTCAATTTTTCGGTTGTTACTTCTGAATATGTTAAATTAGGAGTATTAGCACACCCTGATATTAAAGATAATAGAATTGTTAAAAGAATCCCTATTGTTAACAACTTCTTTACCATCTTTATTATTCCTCCTTTCCATACACGTCAATGAAATATGAAATGGAATATTTATTGTTCCTGCGTCTCCCCATATCTTTTCAAATGAAGCCCAAAACAACTATCCCGGCATAATGCTGTCTTCTAACGTTTTGAGGCTTAGCGACATCGGACTTTCCCTAGATTATTTCTCCCCGATGTTGCTAAGCCTCTGTTATGCGACGGATTTTTTATATACAATTTTAAGACTCTCTATTCTCCCAGTGTTCTTTAGCTTCTTCAAAAATATCATCTACAGACATGTCTTTAAATATTTCTTTATCGATATTTAAATAATCTTCTTTACTACTGCTTTCAACCTGACGAATAAATCTTAAAAATCCTGAATAACCAAGTTCTTTTATCAATACCCTTGAACCTTTCTCAATTATTTCTTTATCTGTAAACTTTAACCTCTCATTCAATGACATCAATTTCCATCTCCTTTCTAAGAAAATCTATAGGACTAAACAACCTTATATTCCCTAATACTTCTTCTAACTTGTTTTTATTCCTAATGATTGTTTTAATGAACTTATCATCACATGTAATAAAATACTCACACCCATTATATATTGCACATGCAAGATGTAACGCATCCTTTTCTTTAGCATTCGATTTTTCAACTATATTTTTTGCTATTAATCTAATATCATTATGGGGCATAATAATTTCTTTGCACAAAGTAGAAATTGATTGGATATGTGTTTTTCTATCAGTAAATGGATTTTTGCTATTTTCGTAATCTAGCATGAAAGACCATGTTAAAATATATTGTCCTTTCTCAATAAGTTCAAACAATATATCAATAGCCATAGATTCAAATCGCACTCTAGCTTGAGTTTGATCATCAAAAATCCTATTAAATATGTTCATATCAAAATAAATCTTCATGCTCTCGCCAACCTACTTTCGTATATCGTAATTTAATTATATCATATCTTTTATAGTAAATTATACAATTCTGAATTTTCTAAACAAGTTATCTGTTGCATAACGTCCCGTATTTGCGACGTGCCTGAGCTGAACCCCAAAGATTGACCCCTTAGTGGTGCTTTGCTCACAGCGAAGGGATGTGGTGCACATTGCCCTAGGCTTGCTCCCCCGTGCACCTTTACGCAAATATATTGTTATAGGAAGTGATGATGTCCTCAATACCTATAAACCTCGCATAATAAAAACATATGTCTTGGCTTATAATAAAGTTATATATTGGCATCAAGAACGCCTTATAAAGATATAAAGTTAATTTCTTTACTTTCACTAAGCGGTAAGCCTAAGACAGTAAGATAAATTTGATTTAAAATGTTAGTAGTTGTGCATGATATAGTTCTTAGTCTCGTTTTATATTTATGTGTAGCTGTTAATTAATACAGGTTGTAAAATTGTACCATGCTTAATTTTTGTGAAATATACCTATTTTGATTTTATATATGTATAACAAAAGTTAAATATTAAATACTAACAAAAGTTAAATATTAAATACATAGTTCTATTTTCTTATTTATTTCTGTATTATAAAAGGTTAGGTATTAAACCTAGTCAAGGTTTATAAGTGATTATTAAAAAAATAAGCTCCAATTGTTAGAACTACAGATATTCCTAAAGTCGGTAAAAAAACATGTAAAAACACTTTTCCGCCACCATTAATAAAATCATATAAAGCGTATATACCTAAAAAAGCTAAAAATACTATCGCAGCTTCTCCTTTTATAAGCTTTCCAGAATCATCATTTAAAATTCTCAATATACTGTACGCCATTTTTTTAACAATGTTCTTCATATATTTTCACTCCTTTCTATGAAACTTATTAGTAACTCTATCTTTTTAATGCTTTTCAAACAGAATCCCCGAAGAACTGCTCCGATATCATCATTTCCTATAACGTCCTCGTATTTGCGACGTCCCTGAACCAGACCTTAAAGATAGACCCATTGGAGGAGCTTCGCTCCCGGTGAAGGGATGTAGTGCACAACACTCCAAAAACTTGCCCAAGTGCACCCCTATGCAAATATTTTGTTAGATGAAGTGACGTCTTGGTTCATCCAGAGCCTTCACTCTTCTAATTCTGTTTCAATTATTTTAAAAATATCCTTGTTAATATCAATGTTATTAATATACTTTATAAATTTCGATTCTGCTTCATCAAAAGATATTCCAAACGTCTCTTGAAAACAAGAGTTAAAGTTCTCATCCAAACTTTTATAAAATTCTTTATATTTTTCGATTCCAAAACTAGAAATAATATATTCAGTAAATGCACCTGATAAAGGGTATGTAATAGTACAACTATATTCATGGAAATTTATATTCTCTATTACGTCGCATAATCTAGGCAATTTATTGTTTTCTATGAAATAAGCTACCCAAGCAAAATTGGATATGCCCCACCATGTTTTATCAAAAAACATTGCTAGACCTTCTCGGATAAAATTTTGAGGTGGTCTTGATAAAGTATTGTACGAAATAATATGAGCGTCCTCATGATAACCAATACATTTAATCTGATCATTATAAACTGCATAGATTCCATCAGGCATTCTCGCAAATCCATTACAAGGCTCATTATCTCCGTATAATTTACCTACCTCAACTGGTGAATCGCAAAGAAAATAGTTTAACTTCTTATTTAACTTGACGTCTAAAACCTCACATATATATTCATAGCAATTTTCTTGTGTCTCAATAATTTTGATAATATCTTGTTCAGCATAGGAATTTTCATGATAATGAAATATATAATTTTTTGTTTCCCTTGTTTTCCACATATGAATTCCCTCCTTACAACCATAAAAACTCTGCCAGTCATTTCATCTAACGTCACAGTATTTGCGACGTCCCTGAACCGAACCCGAAAGATAGACCCACTTGGTGGAGCTTCGCTCCCAGTGAAGGGATGTGGTGCACTTCGTCCTAAGATTGCGCCCCGTGCACCTTTACGCAAATAGCATGTTATGTGATGGGCCTTTTTCCACTATAAATACCTGACTACATCTCCCAATGAATCAATAATTAATGCTTCTCCTTCTTTTTTTCCTACCCCTATACCAAACGTCTTTATCCCTAGTCTTTCTCCTAGTTCAACATCGCATAAGGAATCTCCTACAATAAAACAATCCTTTAAATCTATTTCAGGATATTTCTCTAATGCCTTTTTTACTAAACCATCTTTTGGCTTCATGCAACTACAATTTGATTCTCTAGAATGAGGGCAATAAAAAATATCTAATATTTCAATCCCATTGTCTTTTATTTTTTTATGAATTTATTCGTAAAATCTTGATATTGTTGTATTGAAATAATTTTTTCATCTATTAAATACTGATTTGTTATAATAATAATTTCATAACCCTTTCGTTTTATCTTTTCAAGTGCCTCTAGTGAACCACTTAAAAAAATTGGCTCTGTTTTATTTCTCCATAGCTCGTCCTCATAATCCTCTATAATTGTTCCATCCCTATCTAAAAACGCTACCTTCAAAAACTCACCCCTGCCCCTCCAATATTTAGCCTGTCACATAACTTATAAATCTCCGACGTAGTGTCGCTAATCTATGTAAATTAGCAAATATCACGACATCCTCTTCAATCTATTCATGTTGCCTACCATTCACATTAACCCTATCCATTATCTTATCTAATGTACTTTTTATCTTACTGATAGATGATTTAGTAACATGTATGTAAATTTCTGTTGTTTTTGAACTACTATGTTCTAAAAACTCTTGTATATATCTAATATCAGTACCTCCTTCCAATAAATGTGCTGCAAATGAATGCCTTAAGCAATGTACACTCATATTTCTATTGATTTTAGCCTTTTGGCATCCATTTTGAAATATTCTCTGCACTGTCCTTTCTGTAATAAAACTGTCTCTATTTGCATATGAATGGCTTACTTTATGATCATTTAACAAACAGCACATATAATTCTCTATATCTACCTTATTAATATCCATAGGTTTCTTATCTAAAAATTCCATAAATCTTCTTGAATGTCCTATATAACTTCTACATATTCAAACCTTTTCCTTCCACAATTTTAGTTATTTTACATAAACATGTAATCACTTAGTATGATGTCAATCTAAAATTTAAATATAAAAAAACCGGACACTTTGCCCGGCACTAGTTTAAACTCCTAGATTTCTTATTTGTCTAATATACATAGTCTTGGAGAATACATAATAGAAGGTCTGAAATACAAGATATATTGCTGCTATGGTTAGGAAATATATGGTTATGTTGTCTAATAGTAAATTGCTTAAAGCTATTATTGCGAAAGACGCATGGCTGAATGTTACTATGAATGGTAAAAAGAATACGATAAACGATTGTGTCGATATGATTTTCTTCATTTCACCATCTGTCATTCCCATTTTTCTTAAGGATATGAACTCTTGTCTATCCTTTTGAACTTCATTAAACATTTTAAAGTATATTATACTGCCTGTAGCTATAAAAAACAGTATTGATACAAAGGTTCCGATAAATAGAAATAGTGACGTAGTCTGCATTATATCTGCAAAGTCTGTTATCTTTTGTGAAAAAAGAATGTTTTCATTTTCAGGAACCATCGTTGCTATTTCTATTACTGCATTAGCTGACTTTTGCCAGTCTTTTATATTATATCCATGGTATATAACTTGTTTTTCCTTCGGAGTACTCGCCTGAAATCTTTCAAAATCAGCATCGCTTACTACGGCTATATTAGTTTTGTTCCTATCTACATCTATAACTCCTCCAACGGTTTCGCCTACAAGCTTTAGTTTATTATCTACTCCATTTATATTTAAGTTTAAAAATTCATTATTAATAAATAGTTTTTCATCTTTGGCCCCCATGATTACAAATTCATAAGAATTAACATAAACCTTACCTTCAGTTAAGGTGATATTTGGTTTTTTAAATTGATTTGCTAAAATATTATAATCTTTATTAGATATTATATAAAAGTCTTCAGTATTTGGATTACGATATGGATTTTTCTCCTTGTCGTTCTCATTAATAGGTTTATCAGCATTTTTAGCTTTTAATAATACAACCTGATTTTTATTACTTATTTCGTTGCCATGTTTTTGTAGAGTTTCTTGTACCTTTTCTAAAATAGTCATATCATTTGAACCTATTCCGACTTCCATAATGCTTATATCATGTGGATGACTTAGCTGTATTTTTGCTTTTATACTTTGCTGAACAGAATATACACTAGCTGATGCAGTTAATGTGATTGCTCCAAGTATGGATACTATGAATAATACCTTTGCATTATCCTTTAGCTTGTAGATTATCTGTGATAATGTAATCATACTGGTTCCATTATAAAATATTTTTTTATTCCTCTTAAGCTTGCTAGTTGCAAATACACTAAATTGTGAGAATAAAAAGTAGGTTCCAGCTACTGTAAAAAACAATACGGGAAACATTGTTAAAATTATCATGCCGCCTGAGATTACTGCTAATCCATAGCCTATAGCAATGAATAGAACTGCCATAATGGTCTTAGGCACAGAAAACTTAGGCACTGATTGTGCAACTCTAGCTCCTTTTAGTAGCTCTACAATATTATTGTTTTTAATCTTAAATGTAACTATAAAGCTTATTCCTTGAAATAATATAATGAAGCTTAGTGCTGTTATTCCTACTGCTTTAGATGATATCATAAAAGGTACTTCCACATCTAATGTCATAATAACTGTTATAGCCATAAAAAATAGCTTTGAAAAAAGTACTCCTAATAATAGTCCTGTAATTATAGATATAAGGGATACAAATAAATTTTCATATGTTACATATCTTCTTATTTCTGACTTAGTGAGTCCAAACATGGATAACAATCCAAACTCTTTTTCTCTAGACTTTAGAAAGTTTGAGATTGAATAATAGGTGAACAAAAAAGTAAATACTAATATTAAAACTTCACATACTATCATGGTATTAGCAGCTAATAATCCCTTCATCCCTAATTTCTTTACGTTAGAAACAGTAGGATTAAATATAAAGTTTGCAAATATGAAAAACACCATAACTACAAGAGTATTGCTTAAGTAATACATTACATATCTATTGAAATTTCCTTTAATATTCTTATATGCAATATCACGCAATGTCATTGTAATTACCTCCTAATAGAGAAAGGGAGTCTAATATTTGCTGGAAAAATGCTTGTCTGTTATCTCCTTTTACTATTTCTAAAAAGAATTGGCCATCCTTTATCATCACTATTCTGTGGCAAAAGCTTGCTGCAAAAGGATCGTGAGTTACCATCATAATAGTAGCGTTTCTTTCTTCGTTTAGGCTTTTTATAGATTCCATAACCTCTTGCGAGGACTTTGAATCAAGGTTCCCCGTAGGCTCATCTGCAAGTATTATAGATGGACTGTGTATAAGAGCTCTTGCACATGCTGCCCTCTGCTGTTGTCCACCAGATATCTCATAAGGTCTTTTATCAAGGATATCTTTAATGTTTAACAATCCAGCTATATCCTTTACTTTCTCTTCTATTGTTCTTGTCTTTACTTTTTCTAATACTAAAGGCAATATTATATTTTCTTTTATTGATAGAGTATCTAGAAGATTATAGTCTTGGAATATAAATCCTAATTCTTTTCTTCTAAATAGGGCTGTATGCTTTTCGTTTAATTTCATAGGATCAGTTCCATTTATATGAAGCTCTCCTGAAGAAGGCGTATCTATAGTAGCTAATATGTTTAAAAGAGTAGTTTTACCACTTCCTGATGGTCCCATTACCCCTACGAATTCTCCATTTTCTATATTTATGCTAAATTTATCTAGGGCTTTTACTGTTAAACCTCCTTTTTTATTGCCATATATCTTAGTTATGTTTTCTGCTTTTAATACTGACATCCCAATACCTCCATTTATTCTGGAATTTATTATTTTATAGATTATCTTAAAACCATCCCATGGGTTAGTACTTAACTATTAGTATAAATAAAAATAGGAAATCATAGTATCGATTTCCCTTTCATTATAATTATATATCTTACAATTTTGAAAGCTTAAATATATTTTTCCCTTTATAAAATATTATGAAAAACTTAGTCCCTTTCCCTTTCTCTGATTCAAATGTCAGTCCATGTCCCAGTTCATCACATATTCTCTTGGAAAGGTACATTCCCATGCCTGTTGATTCGGAGGTTTTTCTCCCATTGATTCCTGTGAAAAACGCATTGAATACTCTAGTTCTATCTTCCTTTGGTATCCCTATGCCTTGATCCTCAATAGACAAGATCGTCCTTGTCCCTTCATCTTTTATTTCAAATGTAATATGTTTATCTTCATCTGAGACATCTTTTGAATACTTTATTGCATTCACTAGGATTTGATTTATTACGAAAGATATCCACTTATTATCTGTTTCTACGGTTATATCTTCTTCACATATTATCTTAGGATATATGGAATTTCTTATTAGAGATTTTTTATTATCATTTATCACTTTTCTTATAATGGATAGTATATTTACCTTTTCAACTTTAAAATCTAGGTTAAATTGGCTTAATCTAGCATTGCAAAGCATCATCTCTAGTCCATGGGTTATCTTTTCGTTTTCTTCAAAGATACTTTCAAGTGTTTCCTTATAGTTTTCTTTATTTTTATCTTGCAGTAAGAGATTAATAACCGATACAGGAGTTTTCATCTGATGTACCCATTGATTGATGAAATAAATATATTGCCTTTGATTCTCCTCATATTTTGAGAGCTTGTCACTATAGAATTTAAATGTTTTGCTTAAAATTCTATTATACATTATTCTCTCGTAAGTCCTTGCACCTGTTACGTTTAAGATACTGTCTAAATCATCGTCAGAATTAGCAGCTTTATTAAGATAATTATAAAAGGGTTTGGCTTTAAGGTAATCATATATCATAAAAAATAAGAATAGTACAAAGGATATGATAAAAGCATAAATTACATTTTCTCTTGAAAATTTTCCATGGTTAATTATTAGGTTTAAATACATTACTAAAATTATCAAAAGTGTATTTAAGAAGAATATTATTATAAGGCTAATTCTATCTTTAATGTAATTTTTAAAATTCATAGCTCTAAGCTCCTCTGTCCTATTATTATCATCTATCTGCTCCAGTTGCTTACCATCTTGTAGCCCTGTCCTCTTTTGGTCTCTATAGCATCATCTATTCCTATTTCCTCTAATCTTTTTCTAAGTCTTGTAATGTTTACTGAAAGCGTATTATCATCTACAAAGTCTATATCATTCCATAGTATTTCTAGCAGCTCTTCTCTTGAAACTATCTGGTTAACACTTTTAAGCAGAGAATACAGCAGCAAAAATTCTTTACTGCTAAGCTCAGTTTTTCTGCCACTATACTCTATAATATTCTGGTGAACGTGCATATACAAGCCATCTACTTCATATACCTCGTTATGATTATTTTCAGAGTACTCTCCATAAACCCTTCTAATAACTCCCTTTATTTTTACTATAAGCAAATCATAGGAAAATGGCTTGGTTATATAATCATCTCCCCCATTTTCTATAGCCATGACCTGATCCATATCTGAGCCTCTGGCTGAAATGAATATAATAGGCACCTTAGAAACAGTCCTTATATCTCTACACCAGTAGAAGCCATCATAGTACGGTAGGTTAATATCCATTAGAACTAAATGAGGGCTATGATTAATAAACTCTTTTTTAATCTGCGAGAAATCTTCCACTATACAGGTTTCATACCCGTACTTCTCTAGATGGTTTTTTATTAGCTCTTGAAGCTTTTTATCATCTTCAATTACCATAATTTTATACATTAATAACACCTCTGCTTAAACCTCTACCTTAACTGTATCCTAACTTGTTTCATAAACATGCTTATTTTAGCTTAAGCTTAGACAACGCATCTGCAAGAGCTGAGTTAATCGGCTCATCGTTGCTTTTGCCTTGTTCTCTAAGATACCTTGATACATCTCTTTTTGAAACTGTATTCTTTGATTCCTTTCTTCTCTCGTTAAAAGCTGATAATTTTTCCCTATATCCGCAGCTACATACAAATATTTGTCCTTCTCCCTCTCCATGAAGCTGGAGCTTCTTTCTGCAATTCGGACATCTAGCATTTGTTTCTTTAGAAATGTTTTTTCTGTGTCCACACTCTCTATCCTGGCATATGAGCATCTTGCCCTTTTTTCCGTTTACCTCAAGCATATACTTCCCACACTCAGGGCATTTAGTTCTGGTAAGATTGTCATGTCTAAATGTGTCTTCGCTTATCTTTATCTCTTCTACAACCACTTTAGCATAGCTTTTCATTTCGTTTATAAAAGCATTTTTGTTTAATTTCCCCTTTGAAATAGCTCCTAGCTTTTGCTCCCACTCTGCTGTTAGTGTTGGTGATTTTAGGTCTTCTGGTACTAGCTCAAGAAGCTGTTTTCCTTTAGACGTAATGAATATATCCTTTCCCTTCTTTTCTATTAAAAATGTATTAAATAACTTTTCAATAATATCTGCTCTTGTGGCTACTGTACCTATACCACCTGCTTCTCCTATTATCTTAATTAGAGATTTGTCTTCACCCTCCATATACCTTTTAGGATTTTCCATAGCTGAAAGCAAGGTTCCTTCATTAAAAGGTGCTGGGGGCTTAGTCTTACCCTTTGTCTGTGTAATTGAGGAAATTTTAAGTGTCTCTCCTTTATTTATATTGGGCAATATTTGTTCTCCCATATCCTCTTCAGTATCTTCTTCAAAGTTATTTGAATATACTTCCTTCCAGCCCTGAGCTATGACTGTCTTTCCTTTAGCAATAAAGCTCTCATCTCCAATCTTAGCTTTTATGGAAGTCTCTTCATATTCAAATGGAGGATACAATACTGCTAAAAATCTCTTTACAACTAAGTCATATATCTTTCGTTCTCTATCATTTAGTTCGCTTAACAAAACCTTCTGCTCTGTTGGTATAATAGCATGATGGTCAGAAACCTTACTATCGTCAACAAAGGATTTATTCTCTTTTATAGAGCTTCTTAAGAGCTTAGAGGCTATAGCTGTATACGGTCCTACACTGCAGGCTTTTATTCTGTCCTTCAAGGTATCTACTATATCTCTAGAAATATATCTAGAGTCAGTTCTTGGATAAGTAAGTACCTTGTAACTCTCATATAGTCTTTGCATAATAGATAATGTTTCCTTTGCTGAATATCCAAATATCCTATTTGCATCTCTCTGTAATTCTGTTAAATCATATAGTCCAGGAGAGAAGCTTTTTTTATAGGATTTTTCAACATTTATTACCTCTGCATCCTTGCCTTTAATAGTTGAAAGTATTTTATGGCATTTGTCTTTATCAAAGGTTTTTATATCTTTTGTATGATTATCCTGCCATGTCAAGGTTAAGTCTTTTGATAAAGCTATAAGTCCATAATAGTCTCTAGACTTAAAGTTCTGTATTTCCTCTTCTCGCTTTGCAATCATGGCAAGAGTTGGAGTCTGGACTCTTCCACAGGATAGTTGTGCATTATATTTGCAGGTTAGGGCACGAGTAGCATTTATGCCTACTATCCAATCAGCTTCAGCACGTGCTACCGCTGATGCATAAAGATTTTCGTATTCTTTTCCATCCTTTAATTTGCTAAAGCCTTCTTTTATAGCCTTATCTGTAACTGAAGATATCCAAAGTCGTTTAATGGGCTTCCTTACATTGGCCTTTTCTATTATCCATCTTGCAACAAGCTCTCCTTCTCTTCCTGCATCAGTAGCTATTACAATTTCATTTATATCTTTCCTATGCATTTGCTCCTTAACAGTTTGAAATTGTTTCCCACTTTGTCTTATGACAACTAGCTTAAGTGGTGAAGGAAGCATAGGTAAGTCCTCAAGCTTCCATTCCTTATACCTTTTGTCGTATTCCTCAGGATCTGCTAATGTAACTAAATGACCTAAGGCCCAAGTTACTACATATTTATTTCCTTCCAAAAATCCATTTCTTTGATTATTGCAGTTTAAAACCTTTGCTATATCCCTAGCTACACTTGGTTTTTCAGCTAATACTAAAGTTTTACTCATATCTACATTCCTTTCAGCGAAACTATTGTCTCTTGTTATTTTCAATTCTTTCAGCTAATTCGTTTAAATAAATCCATCTTTGCATTTTTTCATCTAGCTCATTTTCTAGTTCCTCTTTTTGGGCTAATAGCTCTTGTAGAAGAATATAATCAGCGGACGCCTGGTTAATAGCCTCCTCTACACCCTGTATTTTTTCTTCTAATTGTGCAATTATGTCATCTATTTTTTCATACTCTATTTGTTCTTTATATGTGAATTTCAGTGGCTTTTCTCTTGCTTTTTCGGAGCTGCTCTTGCTGGATTGACTAAAATCCTTATTAGAGACATCTTTGTTCTTTCCTGATGTTGAATTGTGAATGTTGTCATCACTGTCTGTATAGTAATCTTCTTTAATTCCCGTATAGTTACCCGTATATTGTTTTATCCTTCCATTTTCACCGAAAACAAAGATTTTCTCTACCATTTTATCTAAAAAGTATCTATCGTGAGAAACAGCAATAACTGCTCCCTGAAAGTCCTCTAGGTAATCCTCTAATATTGTAAGAGTTTCAATATCTAAATCATTGGTTGGCTCGTCTAAAAGGAGTACATTTGGAGCATCCATAAGTACTCTCAATAAATGTAATCTTCTTTTTTCTCCACCAGAAAGCTTAGCTACCTGAGTCCATTGCTCATGAGAAGAGAATAAGAATCTCTCCAGCATTTGTGAAGCACTTATTTTTTGACCCTCTGCTGTAGATAAAAACTCCCCACCTTCTCTAATATATTCTATAACTCTTAAGCTATCATCCATATGATAGGTTTCTTGAGAGAATACTCCGATCCTTACTGTTTCTCCTATGTCTACCTTCCCATTATCAGGCTCTAGTCTTTTACTTATTATGTTAATAAGTGTTGATTTTCCGCTTCCATTCGGACCTATTATTCCCACTCTGTCATCTCTTAAGACTGTGTAGCTAAAATCATCTATTACTTTTTTATCATCAAAGGACTTATTGATATGCTCTAACTCTATTACCTTTCTTCCAAGACGGCTACTTGCTACTGATATATCTAGCTTCTCATCAGTTAAGTCTATGGCTTTCTCATTTAGATTTTCAAAACGCTCTATTCTTGCTTTTTGTTTAGTAGTTCGTGCCTTTGCGCCTCTCATTATCCATGCTAGCTCTTTTCTCAATAAGCTTTGCCTTTTTCTTTCGGTGGCTGCTTCCATTTCTTCTCTTTCTAGTTTTTTCTCCAGATAATAATTATAGTTCCCCTTGTACATGTGAAGATTTCCATTGTCCAATTGAACTATTCCATTAACTACTCTATCTAAAAAATATCTATCATGAGTTACCATTAAAAGGGCGCCTTTTCTCTTGCTTAGATATTCCTCTAGCCAATCTATTGTATCATTGTCCAGATGGTTGGTTGGTTCATCTAAAATAAGTAATTCAGCGGGGTTTATCAGGGCGGATGCTAATGCTATTCTCTTTCTTTGTCCTCCTGATAATGTACCTACCTTTACTCCAAAATCTAATATCCCTAGCTTTGTCAGTACTGCCTTTGCTTCGCTTTCTATTTGCCATGCGTTTGCTGCGTCCATATCACTTGTAAGCTTTGTAATTATTTCAACTGGAGTATCTGGATTTTGAACAGCCTTTTCATATTCTCTAATTATTCTCATAACATCTGAGTTACCCTTGAAAACCTGTCCTAGAACTGTGGCTTCAGGATCAAAATCAGGATTTTGTGAAAGGTATTCTATCCTAACTGAGCTGCCTTTTATTATCCTTCCTTCATCTGGCGTTTCTACTCCTGCTATTATTTTTAACAATGTAGACTTCCCTGTTCCATTTACTCCTATAACACCTATTTTGTCGCCTTCATTTATTCCAAAGCTTATATTATTAAGCAATTGCTTTTCACTATAGCTTTTTGAAAGATTCTCTATGCTCATAAGGTTCATATTATCTTTCCTTCCTATTCATTGGTTTATATTTTCTTTATAACACATGTATTAAAAAAGAGCAAATGCGACAGGATGGGCATGTTTCCTATCGCATTTGTATTATATGTAGATAAAAAACATTAAAAAACCTCATTATATCACCCTTACTTTAGATTAAATACGTGCTAAAAATCCTATTCCCTATTTAATAACTTGTGGTATGCATTTGTTTTTTCGATTATTTTATCATTTATATAATTCTTTTCTTAAATTTATTACTATTTCATTGATCTTTTAACAATAAATAAGTATATAATCCCTGCTATTGTAAGCAATGAAAATATGCCTATAGCTAAATTAAAAGATGGTTGGCTTGCAATAAAAATAGCTGTTGGTCCATCTGCACCGCCTATAATTCCTATGGAGCTTGCATTATTTACATCTTTATTCAATTTATAAGATAAATACATAGGTAGTAAAAAATTAAATCCCAATCTTATAACAGTTATCAATCCAGTTATTACAGTAAGTACAGCAACTATTTTTGTTAATTTATCTTTTCTCAATTTTCATTCACTCCAGTTCAACATATATTTAAATAACACCCATACTTATTAGCTTATCCTTGATACGCTTCATAGATGGAAAGAATTGCTCTCTTTTTATATTATCATTCCATTTACCTTCATCATCTAGGGGGCACCACACTAATTCTAGTATTTTTCTATAAGAAACCATTTCTGTTCCTATTTTTTCTACACTGTCCTTTTTAGGAATACAGAGGAACGTAACATATCTTTTATACACATCACTACCTTCTCTATTATCATCAAATAATACCTCTATAATATCAACAGCTAAATTTGTTTCCTCTTCAATCTCACGCTTAATACATTCCTCTTCTGTTTCATTGTTTTCTAGACCACCTCCAGGGAGCATCCAGTATTCTTCTTTTCTACGGTAATTATACTGCTTCAATATGAGAATGCATCCATCCTTTAAAATAATACCCTGACATCTTACTTTTCTATCCATTTTGTCCTCCCCTTAGTATAGTATTTAAAATTATAACAATTTTCTAGCTTATTAACTTAATACTTCTATAAAAGCTGTATCTTTCCTGCTATTTTTTGTTTTTGAAATAGCATAAGTATATAGAATAAAGAAAATATGCAAACAAATAAGACAAAGAAATTTTCTTTGTCCTATTTGCACTTCTTTTTTATCTCATGCTTTAATACTAAGATTTTAGTCTATAGGTATGTCAATAGTTTTGTTATATGGTTCTGTATAAGTCATTTTTTCTACGCTTAATTTATAATTATCACCTATTTGAGGAAAGCGTAGAGTTCTAGTATGCATAATGCTTCCATCCTTTAGCTTTTCAATGTCACTATTAATAGTTTCTTCAAGTGCTACTCTTTCTCCATCTACTATAAGTCCTACTTTCGTAAGGATTATATCATCTCTAGTAGTTATTGTAACGTATGTGTTTCCTTCTGATTGGGATATTTCATTTATCTGTATATTTTGTCCTAAGGCTTGTATTTCTTGATTATTGGATTCTTTGTCAATGTCTACCTTCTTGTTCACATCTCTATCCACAGAAAAGCTTACAATATTTAACTTAATGGATTCTAAGTCCTCTGGCAAAGCATCATATTCACTGTGAAATCTAATGCCCTTCATATCTGTACTTATTCCCCCACCTTGATGGTCTATTTCTTGATCATTTGCAATTAATTTTATATCTATATTTTTAGGACGAAGTCTTTCACCTAGTATTTGTTCCTTTCCTAGTTCTATAATGTTTTGTATTGAGCCGTATAAAACAGTTTTTGTTGGAGATGCCACTATTGATTCTAAATGGATTTTTGTATCCCCAGCTTTTATGGTTTTATTTATGCTTTGTTTTAATGTGTGACCCATTGCCTTGCTTGGATCAACCTTAAAGCTAATCTCTCCTTTTTCGCTGCTATTCTTATCAAATAATACAAGCTCTAATCTTAATGTTTTCTCAAATGCAGAAGGTTTTTCGAAGCTATGAATCCAATTTATTTCGGTTTTTTCATCATTCATTTCACCCTGTCCGCTCTTTGGATAATATTCTTTAAAAAATCCTTTTATAATCATACGTGGACCAAGAATATGATCAACATTCCCCTTTGGGTCCTTAACCGTATAGAAAGCTAAAAACTGGTTTTCGTCAACCATTATCCCATCTAGTATTACAGATAAACCGTTTTTGAAAGTATAGCTTTTCCCTATGGGCTGACCCTTTCCTAATTCATTTAACTGTCTTAGAGTTCCATTCATTACTTGGTCGTATCCAAGAAGTTTTTTCCCATAGTATGCAAGAGCATTAAAATTGTACCCAATCAGCAAAAATAGGATACAAGCAGCTGCTACTATGGGTTTCCAGTTTCTCTTCTTTACTTTAGGTGAAGAGCTGCTTTCTAACGCTTTATATAACCTGGATTCTAGCTCCTCTGGTACTTGAATTTTGTTTATATCATTCTTATTCTCAATTAATATTTTCTCAATGTCTTTCATAATAATCACCTCCAAGGCTTTCCTTTAATTTGTTAAGACCTATAGAAATACGTGATTTTACTGTTCCTAAAGGTATTTTTAATATCTCCGCTATGGTCTGATAATCTAAGTCTAAATAATATCTAAGCTTTATAACCTCTTGGTGCTTTTCATTTAACCTTGATAAATGTTCCTCTACTAAAAGCTGTTCTTCTTTTTCTTTTAATCTAGCTTCACAGCCTTCTTCTACAGTGTTATCTAAGGGAATTGTCTTGCTTTTGTCCTTTAAAAGCTTTTTACAGCAGTTCACTAAAATAGTTTTACTCCAGCTATAAAAGGCCTCTGGCTTTTTTAGCTGATAAATCTTTTCATATAAAATTAATATCATTTCTGACATAGCATCTAATGCATCTTCTTTGTTTTTCATGTATATAAAAGCCAGCTTATAGTATTCCTGTTTTTGAGCCATAATTAATCCAACTAGTGCTTCTTTATCACCTTTTTTTGCTTTTCTCACTTGTATCTCTATGTCCACCTTTACACCCTCTTTCATATATAAGAGTATATCATTATAGAAAAAGTTCATTCTAAATATATTTTTTATAAATAAAAAAAGAATCCTTATTCATGGATCCTTTCTCTTCTTCTACATCTACACCTTCTACTTTTCAAGACTCTCGTATTCCTCTTTAGTAATATTAAAATATTTAAGCTCTAATCCAAAAAGCTCTATATCTTTTATGTACTTAAGCCCTAGCTTTTCTATTACATTTATTGAGGCTTTATTTAAATACTTTGCTAGAGCTATTATATGGTCAAAATCTAGTTTTTCAAATGCATATTTAAGAGATGCTTTTGCTGCTTCTGTAGCATAGCCCTTTCCTCTAGCATGCTTTCCAAATGCGTATAAAACCTCTGTTTCTGATAAGTCACTAATAAAGTTCAATCCACAATGGCCTAATAAGCAGTCACTTTCCTTATCTACAACAGCCCATATACCATAATTGTATTTCTCCCAATGCTTTAATATATAATTCATAAATCTTTCTGTCTCTTCTAAGGTATGCCCCTCTCCCTTTGGAAGCCACTTACCAACCTCATCTTCTCCCATAATAAGAGCATAGGCTTCTAAGTCCTTTTCCAAATTAAAATGACGCAGATATAATCTTTCAGTTTCAATCCTCATGTATTGTCCCCCTTAATATTTTATAATGTATGATACATTTCATATTGTGAAATCAAATCTTTAGTAAAGCTAAGACGTTTTACAAAGCCTAGAAGATTTGCATTGTTAGAGAAGCTTATCATTAGCTTTCCTATATTAAGCTCTCTTACTGCATAGCTTATAAGACTCTTCCCTATGTCCTGATGACGTAGCTCAGGACTAATCCAAATAAAACTAATCTTACCCCTTGTATGAATGCTTAAACCTCCCATAAGCTTATCACTCTTAAATACGCCATAATGAACCTGTTCTTCTAGCTTCTCAATATAATCAAAATCATTCTGCCAATTAATATGTATGTCTGTGATTTGATGGCTTAAGGTTCTTAGAGTGTTTATATCTATTTCTCTGATGCTTACAGTGTCTGGGATAAAAGCCTCCAGCTCTAAAGGATTATCGTGAGAATAATAGAATATATCATAAACCTTTTCGTAGCCCTTGCTTTTGTAGAAGTTAATCGCACGATCATTGCCTACTATAACCTCTAGAAACATTTGCTTACATCCATTGTTTAAGGCTATTTCCTTATGAAGATGAAAAAGCTTTTTTCCTACCTCAGTGCCTCTATAATCTGGATGAATGCAAAGAGCACCACATCTAAGTGTTTTTATACCTTCATATGTTTTTATGCCCCCTAAGTTAAGCCCTACTGGCTCATCTCCATCAAGGGCTATAATAGAATGCTCGTAGCTATTGCCTTCTGGTCCAAAAAAACGTTTAACGAAAAAATCCTTTGGCATTTCTGTTTTAATAATATAATCAGAAAATCCTATTTGAAACCCACGAAATATAGTATCTACATCTACCTCTGTACACCTTTTATAAATTATCACTTAAATCTCCCCCATTGTTTACTTTTCCCAGGCAATACCCTGGTAGCTATTCCTTCTTTTAAGCTCCATATCAATGCCTGATAGTACTCTAAGCTTGTCTAAGCTCCATAAAGGCTCTACTAACAATGCTCTTTTGCAATCTCCTGTTAATCTATGAATAACCATGTTTGACCGTAGCTGCTCTATACTATCTACTATTAAAGATATATATTCTTCACGAGTTAATATATGAAAGGGAGATTTTTTATAATATTCGTGGAGATCAGTATCCCTTTGTATATATAGCAAGTGAAGCTTTACACCCCAAGTGTTTGTATTGGCTACATATTTTACTGTAGATAGAATCTCTTCTCTTGACTCATTGGGAAGACCAAATATTATGTGAGTCACCACCTTAATATTTCTTTTGTTAAGCTGTTTTATAGCTTCATCATAAGTCTCTAGAGGATACCCCCTCCTAATAAGTTTTATAGTTCTTTCGTGAATTGATTGTAATCCAAGCTCTACCCAGAGAAAAGTTTTCTTATTGATTTCCTCTAGTAGTTCTAGTATTTCTTCGGTTAAGCAATCTGGCCTTGTAGCAATGGCAAGTCCTACTACACCCTCTTGTGATATGGCTAAATTGTATTTCTGCTTTAAATCCTCATAGGTAGAGTAGGTGTTGGTGAAGTTCTGAAAATAGGCAATATATTTACCTTCACTCCACTTTTTTGATAAAAGCTCTTTTTGGCTCTCTATCTGTTTTTCTAAGCTTAAACTTCTAGATGCTGCAAATTCACCTGAGCCTTCTTCTCCACAAAAGATACATCCCTTATCACCTATGGTTCCATCCCTATTTGGGCAAGTGAAGCCTCCATCTAAGGATAGCTTAATTACTTTAGAATTAAACAGCCTTTTCATTTCATAGTTAAAAGAAAGATATCTTTTATCTTCCCACATCATATTATCACTGCCTTTTATTATCTTAAGTATTTTTTAATCTCCTCTGATGATATGACCTTACCTACAACTTTAACTTCATCATCAACTACAAGAGAAGGGGTTTGCATAACTCCATATGCTACCATTTCTCTAATATCAGATATTTTTTCTACTGTCGCATCTATCCCTAGTTCTTTTACTGCTTTTTTTGCATTTTCTTCTAATTTATCGCATTTAGAACATCCTGTGCCAAGTATTTTAATGATCATATGTTTTCCTCCTTAAACTTTTAATATTTAAGATGTTTTTCTATAATCAAAAAGTATCCAAACTTCAATAGTTATATGTTTGTTATGTTATCTTAACTTCATTTCCTCGCCTACTATTTCTTCCCAAGCATTAAATATTGGCTTTATTATTTGTGGTCCTACTCTCGATATTATTACTAATTGAGAGATAGGTTCTTCTCTGTCAGTAGCCTTAAAATCAATCTTTCTGCCAACTACATCGACTTGATTCCATCCATCTTCAAGCTTAAAGAAACCTTTTATTCTATAGCTATGCTGCTTAATCATATCTAAAAATCGAACTAGCTTTTCCTTATTCATTTCTCCTTCATAGGTTAAAGTCAGAGTCTTAGGTTTATTCTCTGGAGAATTTGTAGTGTCTTCTGAGTCTGCCCAATGATTCTCCATAAGATTTTTTTCTAAAAAGTTGTAGTCTAGTTTCCCATTTGTAGCGATTCCAATTTCTGTTTTATAGTTTATTTCCTTTATTTTTTCTTTAATTATATTTAAGGTTTCTCCATCTATTAAATCAACCTTGCTTATAACTGCTAAGTGGCAAAATCTGAGCTGTCTTTCTACGGTTTCTATATCTTCTATTTGATCTAAAAAATTAACTCCATCTACTATACAAATAGCTCCACTATATTCGTACACATGTCCTTTTGCAACCTCTACAGCCTCTAAGAACTCTCCTATATTGGATGGGTCTGCTAATCCTGAGCTTTCAACGAAAACATATTCCATTGATCTATCTGCCATTTCCATAAGTGCAGACACAAATGAAAGCTGTAAACATGAGCAGAAAATTGAGCCTCTATTTATTTCTACAAGCTCCATGCCTTCTTTTTTTATAATCGTTCCATCTATGCCTACTTTCCCAAACTCATTCATAATGACTCCTACTTTCTCTCCCGATAAGTCATTTAAGATATTGGTTAAAAAAGTTGTTTTTCCAGCTCCTAAAAAACCTGTAAGTAAATATAGCTTTGTTTTATTACCCACTTGTTTTCCTCCTTATGTTTGTTCAATATATAATAATTATATCCTCATATATCTATTTATGTATACATATATATAATATTTGTAAGAATTTTGTCAATATTTTAATATACAGGAATCAATCAAGGTTTTTAAACAATATAAAATCCTAGGATATACCTAGGATTTTAATATACATATGTATTGAAAGCGCTAATTTTTAATCCATACTCCTTGAAGCAATTAAATCTACTCCAGTGCCTAATATATCCTTTACAATAATCTGACCTATCCTTACAGGTGCATCAACTTCTAAAGAATTTATAAGTTTCATACATTTAAAGTTCATGTCCTTTGGTATTGCTCTGTTGGTTTTTACAGGTAATCTGCATAACTGTGCATTATTTATCTTGATGGTAGAAGTAATTACTCTAGTAGGGTTAGTCATTTCAAGTATTCCATACTCCTCTCCTCTTTTGCATTGGTTGCCTTTGACTATATATCCCTTAGAACTATTTGCATCTTTAAGGATGTGTAAACGACATCCTATTGGACAAACTATGCATATGGTTTCCATATTACTGTACCTCCTTGTCTAGCTCTACTATTAATATCTCTTCCGTAATATTCTTTAGGAGGTTTACATCTATATTTACTCTCTCCATTTCTCCTGGAGTAATGCTTCTCTTTTTAACACTTCTAATCGCTTCCTCGCCTAGCTTTACATTCATGATAACATTAGAATATACATCATCTGACCTCATGAAAAGAGTTAGGGAATTATCTAGGTTATTTAATCTTATTACCTGAGGTACTATATATCTAATACCTTTTCCTGCTTTTACACTAATGGTTTTATCTGTTTCTCTAAAGGCTTTAGCAATATATTTTGCAGCATTTTTTCCAGCTCTACGTCCTTCTTCACTAACATAATCAACTAAATCATGAACATGAACCACATTGCCACAGGCAAATATTCCTTCTATGGTTGTTTCCATAGATTCGTTTACTATAGGTCCACCAGTTATATTATCTAGCTTTACATTAGCACTATTTGAAAGTTCATTTTCAGGTATCAATCCTACGGAAAGAAGAAGAGTATCACATTCATAATATTTTTCTGTGCCTAAAATCGGTCTTTTGTTTTCGTCTACCCCTGAAACTTCTATGCCTTCAACTCTATCTCTTCCATCTATTCTAGTTATAGTATGGCTGAGCAATAATGGTATGTTATAGTCATGAAGGCACTGAACAATATTTCTTGTAAGTCCTCCTGAGTATGGCATTATCTCTGCTACTCCAATAACCTTTGCTCCTTCTAATGTGAGGCGTCTTGCCATTATAAGCCCAATGTCTCCTGAGCCTAATATAAATACCTTCTTCCCTACCATATATCCTTCCATATTAATGTATCTTTGAGCTGTCCCTGCTGTAAATATTCCTGATGGTCTTGTTCCAGGAATGTTTATTGCTCCTCTCGTTCTTTCTCTGCACCCCATTGAAAGGATTATCGCTTTAGCTTTTATATTTATAAACCCATCTACTGAGTTTATTGCACTTATGACTTTATCCTCTGATATATTTAGTACCATAGTATTAAGCTTATATTCTATATGGAGTTCCTTAACCTTTTCTATAAATCTCTCAGCGTATTCAGGTCCAGTTAATTCCTCCTTAAATTCATGTAATCCAAATCCATTGTGGATACATTGTCCTAATATACCTCCAAGCTCTCTATCCCTTTCAATAATAAGGACCCTGTCGATTCCGTTATTTTTTGCTTCTACTGCTGCAGCTAAACCTGCTGGTCCGCCTCCTATAACTACAATATCGTATTCCATCACCCCACCTCCTTATTCCTTTCCTTTATTAGTTTTGCCCGTTAATATATATGAGCTTTCTCTATCTTTTACTATCTCATCTATATCTTTATTAAGCTCTCTAGCCAGTATCTCAACTACTCTAGGCCCACAGAAGCCTCCTTGACATCTTCCTGTTCCTGGTCTAGCTCTTCTCTTAACTCCATCTATTGTAATTGCTCCTGCATTTCTCCTAATAATATCTATTATCTCTCCTTCTGTGATGTTTTCACATCTGCATATTATCCTTCCAAAGCTAGGCTCTTTTTTAATTAGCTCTGCTTTTTCTATGCTATTTAGCTTATGAAATCTAATAACCTTTCTCCTTCTTGGATTAAAATCATCTCTCTCCTTGAGATTTTGGGTTAGACCTTTCACTATTCCGGTTACATACTCTGCTATAGCTGGTGCTGATGATAGGCCAGGTGATTTTATACCTGCAACATTTATAAATCCTTTAGCATCACTTGCTTCTCCAATAATAAAATCTCCAGTGCTTACCTCTGCTCTTATTCCTGCATAGGTTGTTATTACTTTATTTACGGGTACATTGGAAGCTGAATCTCTGGAGATTTCTTTTATATAGTTTAGGCTTTCTGTAGTTGTTGATACATCTTCTTTGTCCTCTATATCTTTTGCATCAGGCCCTATTAGCATATTTCCATGGATTGTTGGAGTTATCAGTATGCCTTTCCCTACCTTTGTAGGACATTGGAATACTACAGTATTGACAAAGTCTCCCACACTTTTGTCTAATACAAAATACTGTCCCTTTCTTGGTGTTATTGTAAATGTGTTCTTTGATACCATGCTATTTATTTTATCTGCATAAACTCCTGCACAATTTATTACATATTCAGAGTCTATTTCAGCTTTATTTGTAAATATTCTATAGCCTGATTCTAGTCTTTTTATGTCTACCACTTCAGTATTTAGCATTATCTCTACTCCGTTATCAGCTGCGTTTTCTACTAAGGCTATGGTTAGCTCCCATGGGCTAATGATTCCACAGGTAGGCGCATATAAGGCCCCTACTATTGATTCGTTTAAGTTTGGTTCCATTTCCCTTACTTTATCACCATCTATTATCTCTAAGCCCGTTATATTGTTGGCTAGTCCCCGCTTATACAACTCCTCTATGGTTTGCATATCATCCTCATTAAAGCCTACAACAAATGAACCAATTCTTTTAAACTCAACATCTAGCTCCTCACATATTTTGTCGAACATTGGATTTCCAACTGAGTTGAATCTTGCCATGTTTGTCCCCTGTTTAGCATCATATCCAGCGTGGATTATTGCACTATTTGCCTTTGATGCTCCATTAGATACATCATTTTCCTTGTCTATTAATACAATGTTAAGCTCATATCTAGCTAACTCTCTTGCAATAAATGCTCCTATTACACCTGCACCTATTATTGCAATGTCATACATGTCTCCCCCTCCTTTTATGTGAGCTAATACAACAGAAATAAAACCGCACAAATCTACCCCTATTTATCATAGGTATAGAATGTGCGGCTCTCTAGCTCTAGACTTATTTCTAATATTTAAAAATTTTTATCTGTGCTATAAGCTTACTCTATGCCCTATGCTTCTTCCCACTTAAGAGCCTTGCTTACAGCCTTTTTCCATCCATCATATAATGCATTCTTCTTGTCTTCGTCCATTTCATACTCAAATACTCTATCAACATTCCATTTCTTAGCTATTTCTTCTTTGCTTTCCCAGAAATCAACCGCTAGTCCTGCTAGGTACGCAGCACCTAATGCTGTAGTTTCTATTACTTCAGGTCTATGAACAGGAACTCCTAATATATCTGATTGGAACTGCATTAGGAAGTTGTTTGCTACTGCTCCACCATCTACCTTTAGAGCTTGAAGATCTATGCCTGAATCATCCTGCATAGCCTCTAGAACATCTCTTGTTTGATAGCAAATAGATTCTAGTGCTGCTCTAATAATATGATTTCTATTTGCTCCTCTAGTTAAGCCTACGATAGTTCCTCTTGCATACATATCCCAATAAGGAGCTCCTAAGCCAACAAATGCTGGAACCAAATAAACCCCGTTATTATCTTCTACTCTTGTTGCAAAATATTCGCTGTCCTTTGCATTATCGATTAATTTTAGTTCATCTCTTAACCATTGAACTACTGCACCAGCTATAAATATACTTCCCTCTAATGCATACTCAACCTTTCCATCT
This sequence comes from Proteiniborus ethanoligenes, assembly GCF_900107485.1. Lineage (NCBI taxonomy): Bacteria > Bacillati > Bacillota > Clostridia > Eubacteriales > Proteiniborus > Proteiniborus ethanoligenes. The sequence continues at coordinate 2,032 of NZ_FNQE01000002.1, read as the reverse complement.
ACTCCCCAAGCTATTGTAGTTAGAAGCCCATTCTTAGATGGAACCATTTCTTCTCCTGTATTCATAAGCATAAAGCAGCCAGTTCCATAAGTATTTTTAGCCATACCAGGCTGGAAGCATGCCTGACCGAACAATGCAGCCTGTTGGTCTCCTGCTATACCTGCTATAGGAATCATCGCTCCGCCAAATGTAGCCTCATCTGTGTATCCATAGATTTCACTAGATGGTCTAGCTTCTGGAAGCATTGATTTTGGAATATTTAATTCTTCTAATATTTTATCATCCCACTTAAGATCTCTTATATTATAAAGCATAGTTCTGGAAGCATTTGAATAATCAGTTACATGAACCTTCCCTCTTGTAAGATTCCAGATAAGCCATGTGTCAATATTACCAAATAACAAATCTCCGCTTTCTGCTTTTTCTCTAGCTCCCTCTACATTATCTAGTATCCACTTAACCTTTGTTCCTGAAAAGTATGCATCTACAACAAGTCCTGTATTTTCTCTTATATATTCCTCAAGTCCTCTAGCTTTTAAAGCATCGCATATAGAAGCAGTTCTTCTGCATTGCCAGACTATTGCGTTATATACTGGTTTACCTGTGTTTTTGTCCCACACAACTGTAGTTTCTCTTTGATTTGTTATACCTATTGCAGCAACCTCTTCTGGTCTAACACCTGCTGTTTCTAAAACTTCTCTAGCTACTCCACTTTGAGTTCCCCATATTTCCATAGGATCATGCTCTACCCATCCTGCTTTAGGATATATCTGTGTAAATTCTTTTTGAGCAACTCCTACTATTTTGCCATCATAGTCAAATAGTACTGCTCTTGAGCTTGTCGTACCCTGGTCAAAGGCCAAAACATATTTCTTTTCCATATCGTACCCTCCTATTTTAAGTTTAGTTCTTATGCACCTAATATTCAAGCATGTTTTTTATAACAAAATAGAAGCTTTTGTTATAAAAAGCAGGATAATATATATCCTCCTAAGGTGCCTCCTAATAATGCTACTATATAATTTGGAACTCCCTTTCCAAACTTATCTCCACTCACTACTGAAGCTGTGAAAAGTCCGATTCCTGCTGCCCAAGCCATATCTATCCATGCACCTGTTTGATGAATCATACTAACACCATGGTTTAATGTCCAAGCAGTTCCAACTATGAAGCCTGCTGCCATCCATCCCCCTATGTTTCCCCAGTTTTCGCACATTTTGCCCCATAAGAGCCTAATTAGAAATGGGAATATAAACGCTCCCACAAATGTAGCTATTCCATATTGAAATGTCATATTTGACCCCCCTTTTAACAAATTTCGTATTATCGATTAACTTTTTCTTTGAATCTGCTGTTTTATTTAGCTGCAAGATATTTCTCTAGCTTAGCCGCTGCAAATCCACCAGCTATACCACCTATTAAAACTATTATTAATGTTGGTAATGCATCGATAAACACCTGTCCTCCGTTCATAAATACGTCTCTCATTGTACCCGCCATACCTATACCTACTGCCATGTCTACAAATGCACCATCTTGATTAACTAAACCTACTGCATGGTTTAGGAACCACATTGTTCCGATTATAATAAGTCCTGCAAACCATCCTCCAGCGATTCCATATGCTCCTGCAAATGCTCCCCAAACACTCATAACAAAAATTCCAGCTATGGCAGTTCCAATAATTGTACCAATATGCTTCATTGTTACACCCCCTTATTTTTTGTTATTATAGCGTTTGTCATAACTTGCAACGCTTGAAATCACTGTGTTCTATACAGTGATTTTTTCTTATCACTCAAAAATATTTCTATTTTCAAAAAGGGTTTTCGCCTCTTTATGTCAAATAATATAAGTACCACCAAATATTATATTAAGGAGGCGAAGCCCTTGTTTGAACGTCAATTAATCTTTAATAACATTGATTTATTTACATCTAATAGCAAAACAAAATTTTATGAAAAAATCTTCGATATCATTGATTTGTCTAGTTTCCCAAAATATCATTCGTCTAAAGTTGGACCTACTGGTT